>NZ_JBOBHU010000023.1:0-92274 GCF_050587665.1 Rhizobium sp. Nf11,1
GAGGCCGGCTTGTGCCGGCCTTGAGGCTGCTGACAAACCACTGCAAAAGCCGTGACGCCATCGTCGGCCTTGTACCGAGGATCTGCGCCGGCCGATTAAATGTCTGAAAATAATGCTTTCCTGCCAAGGAATTGCAGAGGTCAGATGCTCGGCACAAGGCTCGGCATGACGGAGGAGGCTTTTTTAATCGAAGAGGCTGGAGACGGACTCTTCCTGGCTCGTGCGGCTGATGGCTTCGCCGATCAGCGGGGCCGTCGTCACGACGCGGATATTGTGCGCTGAAAGCACCGCCGTTGTCGGCTGGATCGAATCGGTGATGACGAGCTCACGCAGCTTCGAGGAGGTGACGCGGGTGACCGCGCCGCCCGAGAGAACGCCGTGCGTGATATAGGCGGTGACGCTGGAGGCACCCTGGGCGAGCAGTGCGTCGGCTGCATTGCAGAGGGTGCCGCCGGAATCGACGATGTCGTCGATCAGCAGGCAGTCCTTGCCGGTGACGTCGCCGATGATGTTCATGACTTCGGATTCACCTGGCCGATCGCGACGCTTGTCGACGATGGCCAGAAGACAGTCCAGCCGTTTGGCGAGCGCGCGTGCGCGCACCACGCCGCCGACGTCGGGCGAGACGACCATGACATTGCTGAGGTCATAATGGCTCTTGATGTCGCGCGTCAGCACGGGCAGGGCGAAGAGGTTGTCTGTGGGTATATCGAAGAAGCCTTGGATCTGACCGGCATGGAGATCGAGCGTCATGACGCGATCGGCGCCGGCTTCGGTAATCAGGTTGGCAACCAGCTTGGCGGAGATCGGCGTGCGGCCGGATGCGCGGCGGTCCTGACGGGCATAGCCGAAATAGGGAAGAACGGCGGTGATGCGGCGTGCCGACGAACGACGCATCGCGTCGATCATGATCAGCAGCTCCATCAGGTGGTCGTTGGCGGGAAAGGCGGTGGGCTGCACGAGGAAAACGTCCTCGCCGCGCACGTTTTCCTGGATTTCCACGAAGATTTCCTGGTCGGCAAACCTTCGGACACTGGCTCTTCCCAAAGGAACATTGAGATAGTTGCAGATCGCTTCGGCGAGTTGCCGGTTCGAATTGCCTGCGAAAACCTTCATTTTGGTCCGCCTGTTATGCGCTGATAGCCGCGCTTTTTAGTCAGCTTCCCAGTGAATGCAAGGGCAAAGGCGCCACAGACTTTCATATTTGCAAAAAGTTTGTGACTAACCGCCCTGAGTTTGCCGCCAGGAGGTGAATTCCGCGATGGTTTTCGAGGCGATCTGCTGCATCACCGAAGCCGGGACACCCGCCCAAGGGTCGGCGGCGGCCGTCGGTACGCTTTCCTGCCCCTGGATGCGGTGCAGGCGGGCGCCGCCACCGTCGAGAATGTCCCAGACGTAGACGACGGTGACCTTGCCGTCGTCACTGAAGGCAGAGAGATAACCTTTGAGGATGTAATCGCTGCTCGTGTCGTTCGAGCTCTTGATTGAAAGGCCGTGGGCGCGCGCCTCGGCGCCGAGCTGGCGCGAGAGCGGAGTCACGGCTTGCACCGGCGCCCCGATGATCGGCAGGAAGCGCACGGTATTGCCGCGCGCGGATGATGTCCCGGGGGTGAGGGCAGCGGTCTGCTGCGGTTGCTGCGCGTCAAGCCGCTGGCCGGGCTGTGTTGGCGATCCGGCGCCGGCGATAGCCGGCGGCAGCGCCTGTCCCTTGATTGGAGCGGAGGCGGCGGGCGAGGAGCCGTTCCTCGACAGCGCGTCTGCCTGCTCCTGCATCGTCGTCGGGGGCGCGCCGCTGCCGGGTCGATAGGTTCTTTGCGATTGATCATAGACCGGATGATAGCCACTCGGCTGTGTGCTCCCGGCAAAAACCGGCTGGCGGGTGCCGGCCAGACGTTCTGCCTCGCCCTGCGTCACCGGACTTGACGGCGGAGCTCCGGAGGATTCGCCGATGCCGACTTGCGGCGTCAGCGCGTCGGTGGTGTTGCAGGCGGTCAACAGAGCCATGACGAACAGGAGCGTGGGCACAGTCGCAGCTCGCGTCATCCCGTGATCCGTCCTTCCCACAATCGCATTAGCCCGCCCGGATTTATGCGGGCGGGGATGGTCCTCTGTCAATTCCGGATTCTCACCGGTCAGTCCCGGTCTTCAAAGGCCGATGAAATCGAGCGAATGACGGGAAAGTGTGCGCGGCGTATCCGCCGTCGTCAGGTAGGTCTGTCCGAGCGTCATTGCCGTGCCGGTATCGGAATCGGCAATGATCATGTGCACGAAGAGCGACATGTTCGGCTCGATCGGCTGCGGATTGCCGACATGGAACATCTGGTGCTCCATCCAGGAGGGCGAGAAGCGGGCGCCGAGCGAATAACCGCAAGCATTCAGCCGGTGTCGGGCAAGGCCACGCTCGTCCATGATCCTGGCATGGATGTCGAAGACGTCGCCGAAGGTGTGGCCGGGCTTCAGCACGGTCTCGATCGCCTCAATGGTTTCGCGGCAGGCATTGTAGAGCTCGCGATGGCGTTGCATCGGCTCGCCGATGACGATCGTGCGCATCATGGCGGCATGATAATGCGCATAGGTGCCGGCCCATTCCAGCGTCAGCTGGTCGTTGGCGTCGAGCTTGCGGCGGCCGGCCTTGTAGCGGCAGAGCAGGGCGTCGGCAGCGGAGCCGATGATGAACTCGTTGGCGGGATAATCGCCGCCGCCGGAAAAGACCGCACCCTGCATGGCGGCGAGGATATCGGCCTCGTCGGCGCCCGGTTTCGTTAGCCGGATTGCGGCGTCGAGCGCGTCGTCCGCGAGAGCGGCAGCGCGCTCGACATAGGCGACCTCCGTCGGGCTCTTGACGAGACGAAGACGGCTGACGAGATAGGAGGCGTCGACGATCTGGCCGAAAGTGGTCAACTGCGCGTCGAGCAGGCGGGCGATGCGGCCGGTCATGCCGTGCGTATCATATTCCACGCCGATGCGCGCGCCGAGCAGATCCATCTCGACCAGGAGGTTCTTCAGGTCGAGCGTCGGATCGGCATTGACCCTGTCGACCCAGATGTGGATGTCTTCGAGGATCGAGGTGTGTTTGGCCTGGCGGAGATCGGCCGAGCGGGTGATCAGCGCCATCGTGCCGTCGCTCTTGACGACCAGCGTCTGGAAAAAGCAGTAGCCGAAGGTGTCATAGCCGGTCAGCCAATACATGCTTTCCTGGGCGAAGAGCAGCAGGGCATCGAGCTTTTCTTCCTTCATCTTCTCGGTGAGGCGTGCCAGCCGGCTTGCGAACTCGGCCTTTTCGAAATGCAGTGCCATTCTGCTCAAGTCTCCCTGATTGATATCGCTGAAATCTGGCGGCCGTAGTCCGGCTCGTTGCGATGTGTCGTCCTGCGATAGGAAAAGAAGCGCTCGCTATCCGGATAGGTGCAGAGCCCGAGGTTTTCGGCCTGCACACCAGCCCGCGTCAGCCTGTCGATCGTCAGCGCCGGTAGATCGAACATGGCGCGGCCCGGCGTTGCGGACGGCTTGAAAAAGCGTTCGTAGTCCGGATTTTCGGCGACGAAGCGATCGACGAATTCCGGCCCGACCTCGTAACTCGCCTGACTGATCGAGGGGCCGAGGCAGGCCAGTATGCTGGCGCGATCGGCCCCCAGGGCTTCCATGGCCGCAATGGTGTTTTCGAGAACACCGGTCAGCGCGCCCTTCCAGCCGGCATGGGCGGCGCCGATGACGCGATTTTCGGGGTCGGCAAAGAGGACCGGACCGCAATCGGCGGCCAGCACGCCAAGCGCAATGCCGGGAACTGCCGTCACCATCGCGTCCGCGTCGGGGCGGGCGCCGTCGTAATCGGCGCCAATCGTCACGACGTCGGGCGAATGCACCTGATGAACAGTTGCCAGCCGCTCGAGCGGCAGGTCGAACCAGGCGGCGACGCGGCGGCGGTTTTCCATGACGTTCCCGCGCTCGTCATTGGAGCCGAGGCCGACATTGAGACCGCGATAGATCCCTTCGGAAACACCGCCGGCCCGGGTGAAATAACCGTGGCGGATGGTGCCGCCCGTCGCTTCGTTCAGCAGCGGGCTTTGGATCGGTGCGGGAGAGGCCGCGTCCTGCATCTGTAATTCCGGGTTTTCGAGGGGTTTGTTTTGTCCCGAGCGCATCGCGTCTGCGGCGCGCTTCAAGTTCCTGTTTCGCGGATGTTGGCTCAGCCGCGTGCGCCCTGTCAATCCACCGGGCGAAAGGGCATGAGATCGACGGCAGGATGGGAGACCGCCATCACCTTGAAGAGTTCACCCATCCGGCCCTCACCGGCGCCGGCAAGCCTGTCGACCGCCGATTGAATGACCTGCTGGGTCTGCGGCTCGCGGTCACGCCCGAGGGCTGCGGCGCGTTCGAGAATGCCGAGGCCGGTCAGAAAGTCACCCTGGTGCAGGGCGCCGTTCAGATGGAGGCCGGCCGTCAGTGCCGTCTCGGCGAGCTGCTGGAAATCGACATGGCTCGTCAGGTCAGCTTCGCCGGGATGGGCGAGCGGCGGGTCGAATTCATGCATGCGCACCGCCTGCAGCGTATCGCCGAAGCCGGTGACGAGATGACCGTAGTCGACGACCAGCGCCGTGCCGCCGAAGGCGCGCAGCCGCTCGCAGATCGCCATCATCACGGCCTGGCGGGCGGGTGAGATCTCAAATAGCGTGCCGAGCGGCAGGTTCTGCACCGGTTCCGGCAGTAGGGCAGGATCGAGGCCCGCGACACCTGCGGCAAAGGTCAGTTCGCCATCGGCGTCAAGCCCGACCATGCGCTCGCGGAAACCCGTTTGCGTACGGACGAACTGCCGGATCGGGATCGCGTCGAACAATTCGTTGGCGGCAATCAGCGTGAAGCCGGGCGGGACCTCATCGAAGCCACCATGCCACGCGATCCTTTCGCCATAAGCTTCGAGTGTCTGGCTCTGGACGTCGCGCAGGCGCTCGCTGGTTTCGACGAGATGCACTCTCATCGTGTCAAAGAGCGGCGGGGCGATGCGGGCAATGACACGCAGCATATCCGCCATCATCGTGCCGCGGCCAGGCCCGATCTCGACAAGGCGCACATCTGCCGGCGTGCCGTGGCGCTGCCAGGCATGGACGACGAAGACGCCGATCATCTCGCCGAAGATCTGGCTGACTTCGGGCGCGGTGACAAAATCGCCGGACCGGCCGAAGGGTTCTCGGGTGCGGTAATAGCCGTGCTCGGGATCGGCGAGGCAGAGCGAGAAATAGTCGGTGACGCTGATCGGGCCGTTGGCCTGGATGATCGCCTTGATCTTTTCGCCTAGAGCGGTGGTCATGTCGCGCGTCCTGCCGGTTTAGAGCTGCGGCGCGGCCTGGCGGCGGGCCCGCAGGATCGCCCAGAGGCCGAGCAGGATCATCGGGGAGGAGAGGACCATACCCATGGTCAGCCAGTTCGTGCCGAGGAGGTAACCGAGCTGGGCGTCCGGCTCTCGGAAGAACTCGACGAAGATGCGCGACAGTGCATAACCGCAGACGAAGACGCCCGTGATGAAGCCAGGGCTTTTCAGCGCACGCATGCCGTAGACGAGGGCGGCAAGCACCAGGAGCAGAACAATGCCCTCAAGGCCGGCCTCGTAGAGCTGGCTCGGATGGCGGGCGAAGGGGCCGCCGGTCGGGAAAACCACGGCCCAGGGGACGTCGGTCAGCCGGCCCCAGAGCTCACCGTTGATGAAATTGGCGATGCGGCCAAAGAACAGGCCGAAGGGAACGACGGCGGCGACGATATCGAACAGGCTCCAGATCGGAATGGCATTGCGGCGAGCAAAGATGATCATGGCAATCGTCGTGCCGGTCAGGCCGCCGTGGAAGGACATGCCGCCGTTCCAGATTTCGACTGCGCGGATGGGATCGCGCAGGACAGCGGAGAGGTCATAGAAGAAGATATAGCCGAGACGGCCGCCGAGCACGACGCCGAGGGCGGCCCAGACGATGAAATCGTCGAGCTGCGTCTTCGTCATCGGCGATCTATTGCCGGGCCAGAGGCTGTCGTTGGCGGCGAGGCGGCGCGCATAGGCCCAGCCAAGCAGGATACCGGCGACGTATGCCAGGCCGTACCAGTGAATCGCCAACGGACCGATCGAAAAAGCGATCGGATCGATGTCCGGGAAAGGCATGATCGCAAGGAGATTGGCTGCTGTCGGCAAGGTTTTCCCATCCGTTGAGGTCGGCGGAACATGCCGCCGCGATCCCGGACGGTCAAGTGCATTGTTCGTGATCGCGCCTCGGCTGCCCGCTTCAGGATAAGGCTATCCCGCGCAAAGCGCTTGCATCGCGGGTGGCGAAGCCCTACCTCAATCTTCGAGGCCCCGAAGGGCTGAATTCACCTTATGCGAAGGGAGAAAAACGCCATGACGACCGGAACGAACCGCATCATGGACGAGTTCGCCAAGCTGATGACCGATGCGGCAGGGGCCGCGCAGGGCGTCCGCAAGGAGATCGAGACGGCTTTCAACGCCCAGGCCGAGCGTTGGCTGAACAGCATGGACGTCGTCAAGCGCGAGGAATTCGAGGCCGTGCGAGAGATGGCGATCAAGGCGCGCGATGAAAACGAGGCGCTTGTCGCCCGTATCGCGGCGTTGGAGGCCAAGCTCGCCGGCGAGGGCCACTAAATCCAGCTAGGTGCAGATGCGGCGTTGCCTTCATGCCACACGCCGCATCTGTCACAAAAAATTCCAGGTGAGTTTTCCACCTGTGGACACTGCCAAAAAAGCCAATACGCAGAGTCGCTTATTCTCCCTTCTGAATTGAGTTTCGAAGTGCTTTCCACAGCAGGCCTGCCCTATTTTCCCTTCTGGGGGCTGGCAGGTGGCAAGGGTCATTATACACTGATTTTAAATGATGATTCGAAGCGACTTGGTAAGCTCCGGGCAGGTTATCTGCGTTAAGTCTGGCAGCGGTTCAACGATCATCCGATGGTGGTTTCCGGTATTGCGTGTGTCTTTCTTGTGTTCGTATCCCAAGCTAAGCCGCATTCGTTCCGGTCAAGAAGGTGCTGCATGAACCTGATGGAATTGGAAGTCGAGCGTCAGTCGAACCCGGTCGATATGATCGAGTACGTGGCCTCCAACAACGACTGGTCGTTCGAGCGGTCCGGCGAGGACGAGATCGCGATGACGGTCGAGGGACGCTGGGCGGACTATCATGTTTCCTTTTCCTGGATGGAGGAATTCGAGGCGCTGCATCTTGGCTGCGCTTTCGATATCAAAGTCCCCGACATCAGGGTCAACGAGGTGGTCAAACTGCTCTCGGCGATCAACGGGCAGGTCCTGATGGGTCATTTCGATCTCTGGCGTCAGGAAGATGTCGTCATCTTCAGGCAGTCGCTGCTGCTTGCAGGGGGCGCGGAGCCGACCAATCGCCAGGTAGAGGTGCTGCTTTCCAGTGCGCTCGACACATGCGAAGCCTATTTCCAGGCATTCCAGTTCGTTGTCTGGTCCGGCATGGACGCGGCGAAGGCGATGGAAGCCGTGCTGTTCGAAACGGTAGGCGAGGCATAAGATGCCGGCGAAGGCGTTCTCCCCGGCAAGTCCCGTCGTACTGATCGGCGCCGGAAACATGGGCGGAGCCATGCTCTCCGGCTGGCTGAAGAGCGGCGTTCCGGGCTCCGCCGTCATTGTTGTGGATCCAGGCCCTTCATCGGCGATGCTGGCGACGATCAAGGAAGCCGGCGCGACGCATCTGACCGCGATCCCTACGGAATTGAAGGCGAGTGTTTTGTTTCTCGCAGTCAAGCCGCAGGTGATGGAGACGGTGTTGCCTGATGTGAAGAGCGCCGTCGGGCCGGCGACGGTCGTCGTCTCGGTGGCAGCCGGCAAGACGCTCGGTTTTCTCGAAAAACATCTCGGCAAAGCCGCCATGGTGCGAGCCATGCCGAACACGCCGGCTATGGTCGGCCGCGGTGTGACCGGGGCCTTTGCCAATTCAGGAGTCAGCGATCCGCAACGCAAACGCGTCCATGCCCTTCTCAGCGTCTCCGGCCCGGTCGAATGGGTGCCTGCGGAGGCCGATATCGATGCCGTGACGGCGCTTTCCGGCAGCGGCCCGGCTTATGTATTCTATCTCGTCGAATGTATGGCGGAGGCAGGCCGAAAGCTCGGCCTGCAGGCGGACCTCGCCATGCGTCTTGCGCGGGAAACGGTCGCGGGGGCTGGTGAACTCTTGCACCAGTCCCCCGACGATGCTTCGCGGCTGCGGCAGAATGTGACGTCTCCCGGCGGCACGACGGCGGCGGCGCTCGCCGTGCTGATGGCGGAGAACGGCATGCAGCCCCTGTTCGATAAGGCGCTTGCGGCAGCGCGCAAGCGGGCCGAGGAACTGGCCGGCTGACGGAGATGCACATGGCGGAAGAGATCAGCTACGCCGATTTCGAGCGTGTCGACATCCGTGTTGGTACGATCATCGAAGCCAGCCCTTTTCCGGAGGCGCGCAAGCCGGCTTTCAAGCTGCTCATCGATTTTGGCCCTCAGATCGGTATCAAGAAATCCTCGGCACAGATCACCGTGCATTATACGCCGGAAACCCTGATCGGCCGGCAGGTGTTCGGCGTCGTCAATTTCCCGCCCCGGCAGATCGGTCCGTTCCGTTCGGAAGTGCTGACGCTGGGATTCGAGGACGAGAATGGCGCGATCGTGCTTGCGGCGGTCGAACAGCCGGTGCCGAACGGCAGGAAGATGATGTGAGCATGGGCTCACACCATTTTGCCGGGTGCCTGATGTGTCTGCATCGGATGCTCAACGAGGCCTGATCTCCTGCAGGTACGGATTGCTTCGCCGTTCGTCACCGATGCGGCTGCCGGGCCCATGGCCGCAGATAAAGCCGACGTCGTCGCCAAGCGGCAGGACCTTGTCGCGGATCGAATCCAACAGCTGCTGATGATTGCCGCCCGGTAGGTCGGTGCGGCCGATCGAGCCGTTGAAGAGCACGTCCCCGAGATGGGCGAAATTCTGTGCGCGGTTGAAATAGATCACGTGGCCAGGGGCATGGCCGGGCGTGTGATAGACCTCGAATTCGTGGGCGCCGAAGGAGACCTTGTCGCCGTTCTTCAGCCAGCGGTCCGGCAGAACATTGCGCAATCCTGATATGCCGTACGTCGCGGCTTGGGTCTCGATGCGCTGCAGCAGCGGCAGGTCATCCTGATGCGGGCCGACTATGTCGACGCCGAGGGCTTCCTTCAACTCCCCGGCGCCGCCGGCATGGTCGAGATGACCGTGCGTCAGCCAGATTTCCTTGATGGTCAGGCCGCTTTTCTCGATCGCCTGAAGGATGAGCGGCACGTCGCCGCCCGGATCGACGACAACGCCTTCCTGGGTATCGGGATCGAAGAAGACCGTGCAGTTCTGCTGAAAGGGTGTCACCGGAATGATGCCGGCCTGGAGCATGCCCATAAGTGCCTCGCTTGGGTGTCTCGGGTGCTCAGGGTATAGTCCGAAACGGCGGCGAGGACAGCCCAAATCTTCTGCTTTGACGCGTGTTTCACGGCAGCAAGACCGACTGCAACACAAGTTTATAGGTCTCTTCCGCGGTTCGACGCGTCGACGAAATCAAGTTTTATTCTAATTTTTCAATTGCTTGTGAGGGCGTATCTGTAGGGGGCGTTTTGCCCCGGCGGGGCGCGCCGGAACATCGTGGAACGCCGCGCGTTGTCCGGCCATCGAAACCAAGGAGACGCTCACATGACCTTGAAGAGAAACATCCTGTTGGCTGGAGCCGTGCTCCTGGCGAGCGGCGGTCTGGCGCAGGCGGAGATGGTGGCGACCACGGTCAACGATCTCAACGTCCGCGCAGGTCCAGGCCCGCAATATCCGGCAGTCGGCCTTGCCACCCGCGGTTCGACCGCGGTGCTCGACGGCTGCATCGAAGGTAGCCGCTGGTGCCGTGTCGACGTCAACGGCATGCGCGGCTGGGTCTATGCGGATTATCTGCAGATGGACTACGGCGGCAACCAGGTTATCGTCGAGCAGCATCGCGCCGAGATCGGCGTTCCCGTGGTGACCTACGAGTCGACTGCCAGCGTTGTCCCGGCCGACCCGCAACCGGCGCCGGGCGATGAATTGATCGGGCCGGTTGGAGCTGTCGAAACGATCACTCCGCCGGAGACGGTGCGGACCTATATCGAGACCAATCCGACCGAGACGGTGCGGCTTGGCGGCGATGTGGTCGTCGGCGCGGAAGTGCCTGCCGACGTGACTTTCCAGACCATTCCGGATTACGAATATCGCTACACAAGGATCAACGACCGGCCCGTCCTCGTCGATCCAGGTACGCGCCGGATTGTCTACGTCTATCAATAAGATCATCGGCAACTATGAAAGGAGGCGGTCGGCAGGCCGCCTCGTTCGCGCAATCCTCGTCCCGCCTTTGAAGCCATTCGAAACCTCCGCCGGGGCTTCACTCGCCATGCCTGTTGATTGTTGTCCCCATTACGTTTTATCCAAGACGTCGGGGGAATTGCTTATTGCGTCGGAAGTTCCGGGCGGACCTTGGTTACCAAAGAAATATCAGGGAAATTGCGAAATAAGCTCGGGCTCCCACGAAGTTCGGTGAAGCTGGCAGCCGCGTAAATTTACGTCAATAATGCTGACCTATGTATGCGGAAGTTTCCCGCAACGCGCGCAACGAGAAAGGAAATGTGGAGTGTCACGACAGACCGGTCCCAAAGCAGGCAAGCCGGAGCCGTTGGCCACGCCGATGGAGGATACAGGTGGTATCGATTTCGAGATCATCGAACTATTCTTCTTCGCCTATCGCGACTTCGTTTCTGATCCTGACGCCATCCTCGAAAAGAGCGGCTTCGGACGGGCGCACCACCGCGTCGTGCATTTCGTCAACCGCAATCCCGGCATGACGGTTGCTGATCTTCTCGACACACTGAAGATCACCAAGCAGAGTCTTGCAAGGGTGCTGAAACAGCTGATCGATTCGGGCTATATTCGCCAGGTGGCCGGTCCTGAGGATCGGCGGCAGCGCAAGCTTTATCCGACGAAATCGGGGCGCGAGCTGGCGCTTGCCCTTGCAGAGCCGCAATCGCGCCGCATTGAGCGGGCATTCGAAGGAGCCTCTGCGCAGGTGCGGGAGGGCGTGAAGGCCTTCCTTGGAGGCATGCGGGATAGAAAGAAGGCGGATTGAATGGCGGTCAAGACAGGTATTTCCGACGATGCGGCGCATCTGCTGGTGGTCGACGATGACTCCCGTATCCGCGCGCTGCTCAATCGTTATCTCGCGGAGAACGGCTTTCGCGTGACTGTCGCGGCCGACGGCGCCGAGGCGCAGCGCAAACTTGCCGGTCTCGATTTCGATCTCATCATCATGGATGTGATGATGCCGGGCGAATCCGGCATCGACGTCACCCGCGGGCTTCGCGCCATCAAGAACGTGCCGATTATCATGCTGACGGCGCTGGCGGAATCGGGCAATCGCATCGAAGGCCTTGAGGCCGGCGCCGACGATTATCTCTCCAAACCCTTCGATCCGCGCGAGCTGGTCCTGCGCATCAACAATATCCTGCGCCGCAATGCCAACGGTGAGGGGCTGAAGATCGAACAGGTCATGTTTGGGCCCTACACTTTCTCCCTAACACGCAAGGAGCTGAAGAAAGCCAGCGAGGTGATCCGGCTTACCGATCGCGAACAGGAAATCATGCTGCTCTTTGCGCGGCGCGCCGGTGACACCATCCCCCGTCACGAACTGATCGGCAATGACACAGAGGTCGGCGAGCGGACGATCGACGTGCAGATTAACCGGCTCAGGCGCAAGATCGAGGATGATCCGGCCAATCCCGTCTGGCTGCAGACGGTGCGCGGCATCGGATACAGGCTGAGCATCGACTAGATTTGAGAAGTGGAGCATGATGCGGAGGACGGTTCACACTTTCCCGTATCGCGCTCTGAACGGCCGGGACCGACGATGGTGACAATGGACAGTTTGCGGCGGGAAGACCGCGCTCCGGCGGCGGGCTGGCGCTGGATCGTCCGCTGGCTGCGGCGCCGATTGCCCACCGGGCTCTACGCGCGCTCGCTGCTGATCATCATCATCCCGATGGTGCTGCTGCAATCCGTCGTCGCCGCCGTCTTCATGGAGCGTCACTGGCAAATGGTGACCGAGCGCCTGTCGCTCGCCGTCACCCGCGACATCGCCGCCATCATCGAGATCGTCGAGACCTATCCGCAGAATTCCGACTATAGTGAGATCATCCGCATCGCGCGCGATCAGCTTAACCTGCAGATTTCGATTGAACCGGACGGCGATCTGCCGCCGCCGCGCGTCAAGCCCTTCTTCTCGATCCTTGACGGCATCCTCAGCGATGAGATCACCGACGAGATTCACCGGCCTTTCTGGATCGACACGGTTGGCAACTCGAACCTCGTCGAAATCCGGATCAAGCTCGAGAACAAAATCCTGCGGGTGCTGGCCAAACGCAGTCAGACCTATGCCTCCAACACCCACATCTTCATCGTCTGGATGGTCGGCACGTCGCTGGTGCTGATCGGCATTTCGATTCTCTTCCTGCGCGGGCAGATCCGGCCGATCCTGATGCTGGCGCGGGCTGCCGAAAGCTTCGGCAAAGGGCAGAAGCCCGACAATTTCTATCCGCGCGGCGCCGACGAGGTCAGGCGCGCCGGCCTTGCCTTCATTCTGATGCGTGAACGCATCGAGCGGCAGATCGAGCAGCGTACGGCGATGCTTTCCGGCGTCAGCCATGATCTGCGCACCATTCTCACCCGCTTCAAGCTGCAACTGGCGCTCGCCGGCGACAATCCCGACCTGCATGGCCTGAACGACGACGTCAATGATATGCAGACGATGCTGGAGGCCTACATGGCCTTCGCCCGCGGCGAGGTCGAAGAGGATGTCGGCGAGCTGAAGCTCAGCGAGATCTTCGCCAAGCTGGAATCCGATTTCGTCCTGCATCGTAAGCAGTTCAGCTATTCGATCGAAGGCGACGACGACATTTCCGTCAGGCCGAATGCGTTCACGCGTCTCGTCACCAACCTTGCCTCGAACGCGCGCCGTTATGCCAATAGGCTCGAGATCGAGGCCAAGCACAATGCCAAGTGGCTGACTGTTATCTTCGACGATGACGGGCCGGGCATTCCGGAAAAGAATCGCGAGGACGTGTTCAAGCCGTTCTTCCGGCTGGACGCAGCCCGCAACCTGGATGCATCCGGCACCGGCCTCGGTCTTGCGATTGCCCGCGATATTGCCCGCAGCCATGGCGGCAACGTCACGCTGGGCGACAGCCCGCTCGGGGGCTTACGGGCAACGATCCGTATTCCGGCCTAATTGTCCGTTGCCGCCAGCTTCACGGCCTTGCGCGAATCGAACTCATCCAGGCGCTCCACGATCCAACGCCAGAGAGTGACGACCTGCATGAGGAGGTCGCGGCCAAGCGGCGTCAATTCATATTCAACGCGCGGTGGAATCTCGGGATAGAGGGTGCGAATAATGAGGCCGTCGCTTTCGAGGGTGCGCAGCGTCTGCGTCAGCACTTTCTGGCTGATGCCCTCGATCCGCTCCATGAGGCGCGAGAAGCGTAAGGGTGCGCCGGCATCCGATAGTGCGTGCAGGATGCGCAGTGGCCATTTCGCCGCCGCCCGTTCTATCAAGGCGCGCGCCCGTGCATCCTGCTCGTCAGTCATGTTGCAGCAGAAATCGAATATGTCGCCGGCCACTTCAGTTACCTCGAGGTGTGTATAGATCATTCTGGTACCTTCTTTCGATCGGGAACAATAGGACCTACATGCTCGGGGAACCAATCAAGGAGAGGTTTCCGATGTCGAAGGTGTGGTTAATTACAGGCAGTTCGCGTGGTCTCGGCCGGGCGCTGGCGGAGGCGGTTCTGGCCGCCGGCGACAATCTGGTGGCGACGGCGCGCGATCCTGCCCGGCTTGCGGATCTTTCCGAACAATATGGCAATCAGGTGCTGACGCTGGCGCTCGACGTGACCGACGAGGAAGCGGCAGCTGCCGCGGTGGAAGCTGGCGTGAAGCGGTTCGGCCGTATCGACGTGCTTGTCAACAATGCCGGCTACGGCAATGTCAGTCCGATCGAGGATACCAGCCTCGCCGATTTCCGAGCCCAGGTCGAGACCAACCTCTTCGGTACTGTTATCATGACCAAGGCGGTGATCGCCCTGATGCGCGAACAGGGTGCGGGCCATATCGTCCAGTTCTCATCCGTCGGCGGCCGTATCGGACCGGCCGGACGTGGCGCCTATTCGGCAGCCAAATTTGCAGTCGAGGGCTTTTCGGAGGTGTTGTCTAAGGAAGTCGCGCCATTCGGCATCAAGGTGACAGTGGTCGAACCCGGCGGTTTCAGAACTGATTTCGCCGGTCCCTCGACGGTGCTGGCCGAAGGGCGCGCGGACTATGCGGAAACGGTCGGCGCCACGGTGCGCTTCCAGCGTGAATATGACGGCCGTCAACCTGGCGATCCTGCCAAAGCGGCCGCCGTCGTCATTCACATTGCCGGTCTCGACCAACCGCCGCTCCGGTTGCTCCTCGGCAGCGATGCTGTGCGCAATGTCGAGAAGGCGGATGCGGCACGCATCGAGGCCGATCGGGCATGGCGCGCGGTCAGCGTCTCGACCGATTTCGAGCCGGATGCCGAGTTGCGGGCGATGCCCTGGGAGAAGAAGGCGGGCTGAACGAGGCAAAAACAAAAGCGCCGCTGGAGAGCGGCGCTTCGCGATGACGTGTTGGCAGATCAGCCGGCGGTGCAGAAGTGACTGCGGCCATCATTGCCGATATAGGTGCCGCTGCGGGGATCGAAGGAGCGGTAGCGGTAGGAGCAATAACGCTCCCATTGCGGTGACCAGGGCTCCACCGACGCGCGCGCAGGCGCATAATATCTAGGCTGTTCAACATATTGCGGCTGCTCGACATAGACGCGGCGCGGAGCGCGATAGACCGGAGCCGGCTCGTAATATTCTGGCTCGTACGGCGGGTCGATGTAGCGGGGTTCGTCATAAACAGGGCCATTATTGGCGTTGGCGATAGCAGAGCCGACAATCAAACCGGTGGCGAGACCGACAGCGCCACCGACGAGGGCATCGTTGTTGTGATGATGGCGCCAGTGGTGGTCACCGGCCGAGGCCTCGCCGATGACGGAGAGAGAAAGCGCGGCAGCCGTTGCCGTCAGCAGAAGAGTTTTGGCGAGCCTGTTCATAAGCATCAAGTCCTAATCTCGGAAACCGAACGCCGGTTCCTTCTCGATGGTGTCAGTCCTAAAGATTTCTGGCTGAACGAAGGCTGAACGACAAAACCCGGCATTGCTGCCGGGCTTCAACTCGAATTCGACAGCCTTGTTAAGGGCTCAGCCGGCAATCTGCAGATTGACGGCCTTGGGGCCCTTGCCGCGGCGATCCGGCTCCGTGTCGAAGCTTACCTTCTGGTTTTCCGTCAAACCGGCCAGCCCGGAGGCCTGTACGGCAGAAATGTGAACGAAGATATCGGCGCCGCCCCGGTCCGGCTTGATGAAGCCGAAGCCCTTGTCGGTATTAAAGAATTTTACAGTGCCAGTCTCGGCCATGCGTCAGGTCCTTTTCTCTCTGCCCGCCATCCACACGGGCAGCATCATAGCATTGCCTCCTTGCGGGAGGCGTTGGCAGGCAAGTCTTGAAATTTGAGAAAAAGGTCCCCTCTACCTCGGCCTGCTCCAAGCAGGACTTTCGCCTGCTTTGTTTGGAACCGGCTGACCGGAATATTAGCGTTCCCGGCGCGCAAATACTTAAGGACTTCCCATGCTCGCAAAATGCCCGAACGCGCTGAGAGTGCTGCGTTTAAGGGATTTTGGCAAGCAAAAGTTTTTTAACGTGTCCTTCCGGGCACACTGCTGCCCACGTCTGGTTTGCGCAAAAACGCAAAATTTCCGTCGTGAATGGAAGATGATTAACGATTTATATCGCCCGCAATGTAAGTTTCGGGCAGATTTTGCCAAAAATACAACGTAAACGGGCTAGCGAGTTCCCTAAAAATTTTTTTGAATTCGGCTCCACCCGTATTTGGACGCATGTTCAGGCGGCTGACAGGCGGCGGCGAGCAAAGCCGGGCACGATCTCGACTACAAGCATAGCGATAAACATTAGCGCACAACCTGTATATCCGGTGGCCGGCATCGACTCACCGAGAATCAGGGCTGCGAGCGATGCGCCGAAGAGCGCTTCGGACGAAAGGAAGATCGCCGCCTGCGACGGAGTCGTGTAGCGCTGGGCAATCACCTGCAGCACGAAGGCCAAGCCGGACGAGAAGATGCCGACATAAAGGATCTCAGGTCCTGCGGCCCAAATCGCCGAAAGGCTGATCGGTTCGACCGCTGCGGCAACGGCTAACGCGCAGGCCGTGGTGACGGCAAATTGCGTGGCGGCCAGCGCGAGCGGCCTTCCGCTCTCGGAGACGGTCATGCCGGCAAGGGTGATCTGGATCGCCCAGAAGGCGGCGCAGGCCACGGTCAGGAGATCGCCTGAGGTGAGCGCCGAGAGATGACCGCCGGACAGGAGATAGATGCCGGCGAGCGCCATCAGCGCGCCCGGCCAGATGATCCAATGCGGGGCACGGCGCAGGAAAAACACGGCAATGAGCGGCACGAAGACGACATAGAGGCCAGTGATGAAGCTGGAATTCGTCACCGTCGTCGTCTGCAGGCCGACCTGCTGGGTGGCGGCGCCGCTGAAAAGGGCAAGGCCGGTGAGGATATAGAGCTTGGCATGGCGCGCGCTGGTTTTCACCTCTGCCTTGCGCACTTCCAGAAGAACGAAAGGCAAGACGGCCAATGTGGCGACGGCAAAACGTAAGGCGATGAACCAGAAGGGGCCGATCGCCTTCATCGCCGTCGACTGCGCGACGAAGCCGCCGCCCCAGATGGCGGCTGCAAGCAACAGGAGGAGGTTCGCCTGAATGCGCGTCATGTCGTCCTCGATGAGGAAGGGAGATCTGTTCGAGCGGTTAGCAGTTGCCTTTCCTCTAGGCAAGGGCGAAGACTTGGCGCTGATGGCTGAGGTGGAGGCATGCAACGCGAAAAACAGACGCCGGCGAGCGGTATGGCGGTATCCGGAATGGCAGGCTATTCCGGTACGCCGCTGGCCAGGAAGCTCGGGCTTGCGCATGGGCAGGCTGCCGCTCTTCTCGGGGTTCCCGAAACGATCGACGACATCAATGGTTTCGGCGGTTTTGCTTCGGTCATCCGCCTGCTTCCCGAGACTCTTTTGCGGGCGCTCGATTATGTCCATCTATTTGTGACTGACCGCGTAGTGTTGGAAGCGGCGGCGCCGACGCTGTTCCGGGTCCTGAAGCCCGACGGCATGATCTGGATCTCCTGGCCGAAGAAGAGCTCACGCGTGCCCACCGATATCACCGAGGATGTGCTGCGGGAGCTCCTGCTGCCAACGGGCCTGGTCGATGTGAAGGTCTGCGCAGTCGACGAGATCTGGTCCGGGCTGAAATTCGTCATTCGCAAGGAATTGCGCGGCGCGCTGTGACCGCTCAACCGTTGTTGGCCTGAGCGCGCGAGACCCTGAGCAGCGCGCCGTCGTCCTCGTCCGTCAGCATCAGCAGCGCGCCGTCGGGCGCTACAATGACGTCGCGGATGCGGCCGTAGTCGCCCTCGAACAAGCGCTCCTCGGCGATGAAGGCGCCGCTCTCGTCGCGCTGCATGCGCGAGAGCAGCTGGAATTTCAGCGCCGCGACGAGGAAGTCGCCGTCCCATTCCGGGAACATGGCGCCGCGATAGACAGCGAGCGCGCCGGGCGCGATCGAAGGATCCCAATAGTGCAGCGGCTGCTCCAGCCCTTTTTTGGCGGTGCCTTCGCCGATCTCGGCGCCTGAATAGTCACGGCCGTAGGTGATGATCGGCCAACCATAATTCTTGCCCGCTTCGATCTGATTGATCTCGTCGCCGCCGCGTGCGCCATGTTCGACGGTGTAGAGCTTGCCGTCCTTCGCATCGAAGGTGATGCCTTGCGGGTTGCGGTGGCCCTTCGACCAGATCTCCGGCAGCGCCTTGCCGCCGTCCTTGAACGGATTGTCGGCGGGGATGCTGCCGTCGGCATTGATGTGGACGATAGAGCCGGCATCGTCCTGCCAATCCTGCGAGCGGTCGCGGTCGCCGCGGTCGCCGACGCTGATGAACAGCGTGCCATCGCGGGCGATCGCGATGCGCGCGCCATATTGGATGTTGCCTGACGTGAAGCGCCGCATGGTAAAGATGGGCGTGACCGCCTGAAGCCTCTTTTCGTCGGGAGACAGCGTCGCGCTGAAGGCCTCGGTGCCGGAGCCCTGCTTGTCAGCGATGGCGGCGGTGAAATAGAGTTTTCTGCTCGTGGCAAAGTCCGGGGCAAGCGCCAGGTCCATAAGACCGCCCTGGCCGCGGGCATTGACCTTGGGCACGTTGCCGATCGGCTCGGAAAGCTTGCCATCGCGGATGATACGTATGCGGCCCGGCCGCTCGGTGACGAGATAGGCGCCGTCGGGCAACACTTCGACCGCCCAGGGGTGTTCGAGACCACCGGCCAGTTTTTCGACGCGAACCGTAGGACCCTGCGTGTTGACGCTATCGGCCGCATTGGCCGATGTGGCGCCAAACAGAATCAGCGTCGCGGCGAAATGGAAGGCGGATATTCTCGTCATTTGCTTCCCCCTCGTCTCTCCACCCGGAACGTGGAGTGGGCAGGGCAGAGCTTCAAGCCTCAGTCTGTCTGTAATAACGGCTTTGTGTTTGCCGGTTGAACGGAGCCGGTCGCGTTACCATCGACCAGTTCGGCTTCGAGGATGTAGCGCAGCGGCCCGCGTTCGGTCGCATCGAAGGGCCAGCAGGTGGCTAGTACGAGGCGTCGGCCATCGGAGGCGGGGTCGATGCCGCTCGCGTCCCAGGGGGCAATGCGGCCTTGGCCGGCCTTGAAGGTCAATAGCTTACCGTCGCGGCGGGTAACTTCGATCGTATCGCCCGGCCTTATATACTGCAGCCAGCGAAAATGAGTGTCGCGATGGGCGGCGATGACGGAGGTGCCCTCGTCGCCCGGCTGCGGTGTATTGGCGAGCCAGGCCGGGCCGAAGGCGAGCGCCTCGCCGGATGCGCCGGAAAGCACGATCGCCTCCTTGCCGAGGCGCGGCGCACGCACCCTGGCCATCGTGGTGAAATCGGCCCAGGGCCAGGGTTTCGTCTCCTTGCCGCTCAGTTCGGCGGCAAAAGCACGCTTCAGCAGGACCTGAGAGATTTCTGCCTTCGCCTTCAGCAGGAAACCGTCGCCGATCAGCGCCAGACCATATAAGGCAAGACCGGCGATGGCGAAGGCGATCGTCTTTTCGATCGGCGAAAGACGCCAGAGGAAGAACCCCTTTCTCCTCCGTGGCTTCGGCATGTCGTGCGCCGTGGCGGCGGCCATGGCGAGTTCCAGATAGGTCGGAAGCGGCTCGAATTCGGCCGCTTCCTGATTGTTGCTAGAAACCATTGCGCTTGGCTCCGGCCATGATGAGACCCTTGAGGCGGCGGCGCCAGATGGCGAGCCCGCTCGCCGCCGCCAGCGCTAGCAGCAGCATGGTCAGCCCGCGCATGATCTGCTCGTCGGCGCGCGTCGCCGTCTGCGGCAGGTTCACGGTCGAACTCTTCTGTGCGATCAGCGTGGCGGCTTTCGCCGTTGGTGCAGCGGCCATCAGGTTGGCGATCTCGGGCGACGCGGCGAAAGCCTGTGTTGCGGCTGCGGCCTGTTGCGGTTCGGCGCTTCCATCAGGCGCAGCCGCGCCGTGGCGCTCTGCGCCGCCGGGTGGGACAGAATTTTCGCCGAAGACCTTCCCGAAGTCCCAGCCCTCGGGCAGGTTGAGCGGCAGCTTCGCCGAGCCGATCGGCTCGTTTGCCGGTCGCGACGGCGTGACGTCGACGGCGACCAGGCTGGTGACGCGCGAGACGAGGTGGTGGGCAAGCGCCACCGTCTCGATGTCCTTGTCGAGCGCGGCGGCATCCTGGCGCTCATAGGCGCGGGCCTCGAAATCGTCGATCTTGCGTCGCGCCCAGAGCTTGGAAATGCCGTTGCCGTCTGCGGCATTGGCGATATCCATCTCGACGCGCCAGGGCTGGTTGGCTGTCTTGCCGACCATCTGCAGCTTTCCGGCAGCCTTGTCCTGCGGCAGTTCCGCTGTCAGAACCAAAGGCTCGCCGCTATAGAGGTCGGGCATCGGGTTCGGCGTGATATCCTCGGCTTCGATGCCTTCGAAGGTCGCGGCGATATCGGTCATGGCGGGGTTCTGCAGCTTGGCGAAGAGTTCGCTCATGCGGCTTGCCACCTGATCGGTCGAGCCGATCTGGGTGAAGGTGCCGCGGCCGACCTCGGCGGCTTTGGTCATGAAATAAGTGTTCGGCGCCGAGCCGATGCCGACGGTGAAGACGCGGGCATCGCCGCGGCTCGCGGTGATTTCCTGGAAGAGCTGCTGTTCGTTGCCGATCGCGCCATCCGTCAGGAATACGACCTGGCGCAGCGCTCCGCTTGCGATCGGGCCTTGGTTGCGCAGCGCGTCCTCGAGCGCCGGCAGCATTTCCGTGCCGCCATCGGCGTTCAGGCTCCTGATATAAGCGATGGCCTTTTCGCGGTTATGGGGGGTGGCGGCGACGAGGCCGTTGAAATAATCGGTCATCGTATCGTCGAAACGGATGACGTTGAAGCGGTCCTCGGGGTTGAGCCTGGAGATGGCAAGCGCCAAGCTCTGTCTTGCCTGTTCGATCGACTGGCCGGACATCGAGCCGGAATTGTCGATGACGAAGACCACCTCGCGTTTTGACGGTACTGGAGCATCCGGCGCGGTGGGCGGAGTGATGAAGGCAAGTAGGTAGGTCTTGCCATCAATCGCTTCGCGGAACAGGCCGGCGCTTGGCGCCTTGCCGGGAGCGGCTTTCCAGGTGAGCTCGAAATCCTTGTCGGCAGGAACCGCGTCTCCTTTCAGGCTGATCGTTCTCGCCTGGTCGCCGTCCTGTCCGATATCGACGTGGTGGAATGAGGATTTGACTTCACCGAGCGGGAAGCCGGCCTCAAGGTTGATGGTCAGCGAGACGGGGTTGATCCTGGCATTCTCGCGAGGGTCGAGCACCGGGGCTTCGATCTTCTCCCGATTTTCCACCGGGTCGCTCGGCGTTGCGAAGCCGGCGCCGTTGTTGAACTCGACGGTTTGGACGATCGGCGCCGGATTATAGCGCGGCGCGACGACCATCGGGAAACGCAGCGAGAATTCACCGCCGGACTGATGGACCGTTTGCTGATATTCGATCTGCACGACGATCTCTTCACCGGGGCCGATATTGGCGACCTGATTGGTGAAGATGTTCGGCCGCTGCTGTTCGAGCAGCGCCGTCTTCTTGCCCTCGGCCTTGGCCTGCTCATAGATCTCGCGGGCTTCCCGGCGCGGCTTGATCTGGCCTTCGATGAAGCGTTCGCCGATCTGCATCTTCAGCGCGTCAACGGCCGAATTGTCGGGCAGCGGGAAGACGTAGGTGCCCTCGACCCAGCCCTGGCTCGGGTTCTGGAAGCGCTGGGTCACCTTCACCCTGGCGATCGGGCCGGAGATATTGATTGCGACGTCGGTCTTCAGCCGCGGCGCTTCGACATAAAAGCCCGGTTCCTTCGAAGGAAAGAGCAGCGAACCGCTATTGACGTCGTTCGGCCGCACAAAGGCCGCGAGCTGACCGGATGCCTGCCGCGTCTCGGCGCGGGCGGCGGAGGCAAGTCCCAGCATCGCGGCGATGCAGGCGACAAAAACGGTGATGGCGACAAGACATGAAATGGAGATCCGGCGCATGCGCATGCGCCCGATGGCGAACTCATCTTCCAGAAACATTGGCCTACCCTCAATAACCAATTTTGGATGAGCGAATGATGCAGCTTCGATCTCGGCGCCCTCGCGACCGAATTGCGGCGGCGGGCTGCATTTGTTACGGCTTATTCGTGGCGGCAGGATCGCCGTACCGAGGCTCAGCCAGTTGCGGCGAGCGATGTCCTGGCCTGTCGTCTGCTACTGATATTGCCGAGCTTCGGCGTGGTTCAATTCCCGGACGTCCGTCATTTCTAACCGTGCCCTCCCTGACGCCCGATACGCGCCGGCATCGGATCGGGAGGAAGATTAGGCTGAGCTAAATCCCGCAGCAAGCGCGCTTGGCTGCGGAGCGCTTCGACCGTGCGCCGCAAGCCGCGCCGAAATGGAGAGCGGGTCGGTTTGCCAGTGCGGCAAAACGATCAATAAGAATCATTGCCGCCATCACGCCTTTGCGCTTGAAATGCCGTCATACATTGGACATAGAGCTAACCGCAGAACTCCGGTCCCGGCTTTCTGCCCGTTTCAACCAATAGGACCGATATCATGGCCTTCCTTGCCGATGCTCTTTCCCGTGTGAAGCCTTCAGCCACCATCGCCGTCTCCCAGAAAGCGCGTGAGCTGAAAGCGAAAGGACGCGACGTCATTGGCCTCGGCGCAGGCGAGCCGGATTTCGATACGCCAGACAATATCAAGACAGCTGCCATCGACGCGATCAACCGTGGCGAGACGAAGTATACGCCGGTTTCCGGCATCCCTGAGCTGCGCAAGGCGATCGCCGCCAAGTTCAAGCGCGAGAACGGCCTTGAATATTCCTGGGAACAGACGATCGTCGGCACCGGCGGCAAGCATATCCTGTTCAACGCCTTCATGGCGACGCTGAACCCGGGCGATGAAGTCGTCATCCCAGCGCCCTACTGGGTGTCCTATCCGGAGATGGTGGCGCTCTGCGGCGGCACGCCGGTGTTCGTTTCGGCTACCCAGGAGCATAACTTCAAACTCCAGCCTGCCGATCTCGAAAAGGCGATCACGCCGAAGACCAAGTGGTTCATCTTCAACTCGCCGTCCAACCCGACGGGCGCGGCCTATACGCATGCCGAACTGAAGGCGCTGACCGACGTGCTGATGAAGCATCCGCATGTCTGGGTGCTGACCGACGACATGTACGAGCACCTGACCTATGGCGACTTCAAATTCGTCACGCCCGTGGAGGTCGAGCCCAGCCTTTATGACCGCACGCTGACGATGAACGGCGTCTCCAAGGCCTATGCGATGACCGGCTGGCGTATCGGCTATGCCGCCGGCCCGCTCCAGCTCATCAAGGCCATGGACATGATCCAGGGGCAGCAGACCTCGGGCGCGACGTCGATCGCCCAGTGGGCGGCTGTCGAAGCGCTGAACGGCACCCAGGATTTCATCCCGGCGAACAAGAAGATCTTCGAAGGTCGCCGCGACCTCGTCGTCTCCATGCTGAACCAGGCCAAGGGTATCGTCTGCCCAGTGCCGGAAGGCGCCTTCTACGTCTATCCGTCCTGCGCCGGCCTGATCGGCAAAACGGCACCGTCGGGCAAGGTCATCGAGACGGACGAAGATTTCGTTTCCGAGCTTCTGGAATCGGAAGGTGTCGCCGTCGTTCACGGCTCCGCCTTTGGCCTCGGCCCAAATTTCCGCATCTCCTATGCGACATCGGAAGATCTGCTTGAGGAAGCCTGCCGCCGCATCCAGCGCTTCTGCGCGGCCTGCAAGTAACACGGACGGCGGTAACATCGATCGAAGGCCTGCCGGTGACGGCGGGCCTTTTTTTGCCTGCAGCATTGGCGAATATTGGAAACGAATTTCGGGCTGATGCGTTGGCTGCGGTTATAGCTCACATCCCGATTCAACGCGTTGCCGCATAGATTCAGCTTTGCCTCGCAAGTCGTTGAATTTCGATTCAAAACGTGAGGGCGAGCGCCGGTCGCACGGGCTGTCTGCGGTTGCGGGCGGACGCCAAACCAACTAGATATCCGGCATCAAGTTCAATTTGCCGCTTCGGGGGGCCGGATTTTGCAGCAGAGTGCCGTCATCGTCTGTTCTGACGTTAACATGCTCCCGGCCGCCTGCTGCACTCTGCTTTCCGTCAAGCGCAATCTTACGAATGCCGGTGTAGAGTTCCTGCTTCTCGGCATCGACCTCAAGCCGCACGAGGTCGCCGAGGTCGATAATTTTGGGCGGCTTCACGATATGGCGATCAGGGTGTTGCCCTATAAGACGCCAGATGCCGGCCTCCAGGCGCGGGGCCGCTGGTCCGCCGCCACGCTGGCGCGGCTCTATATGGATCGGGATATACCAGGCCATGTCGAGCGCCTGCTTTATCTCGATGCCGACGTGCTGGCGGTTGCGCCGGTCGATGAACTCTTCATCCTTGATTTTCAAGGCAAGGCGCTTGCCGCCGTTGACGACTATGTCATGGCCTTTCCCGAGAAATCAGGCGCGCGCCAGCGCAAGATCGGCATGGGCGAGGGCGGCCGCTACTTCAATGCTGGCGTATTGCTGTTCGACTGGTCGGCTTGCCGGGCGAGGGGGCTCTTCCCCAGAACCCGGGAAATCTTCGAGGAGCGGTCGCACATGTTTGAGAACAACGACCAGGATGCGCTGAACGTCACTTTCGACGGCGACTGGCTGGTGCTCCATCCGCGCTGGAATACGCAGACGGGCCTGCTGCCTTTCGTTGACCGGCCGGCCATCTTTCATTTTACCGGCCGCAAGAAGCCGTGGCAGGCGAACGTTCCCTGGGTGCACCGGCGGATGGCCAATCGTTATGCCGAAGATCTTCGCAACACAGCCTGGACGTCCTTCTGCAGGCAACCGTCGACGACGGACCGAGTGGCGGGCTTCCTCTCGCATGTGGGAAAGCAGATCGGCGGCCTGACGCGGCTTGCCCGGATGCGCGCCTATTTCAGCAACAGCTAGTCGGGCGGGCCGAGCGCATCGTCTTTGGAAAGTGCATGTGAGCCGATATGGAATCAATCCCCAGCGATAACAAGGCTACGACCGCTCCGGATGGCGGCTTCGATTTCCCGACGCTGGACGCTTGGAAGGCGCTGTTGTCGGGCTACTCCCATATCGTGCTAATAGCAAACAGCGAGGCGGTCGATCTCGAACGGCTGCGGAGCGAATTGCCGGAGACGGCGCTCTACGTCTTCTTCAACAAGGTCTATAAGGTGCTCGACGAACCCTTCGTCGGCCATTCCATGCTGGTTGCCCGCAGCGACGTGATGGGCGCCCATATCGTCCACCGGCGCGAAACGGCGGATGTCTTGCGCTTCTTTGGCGGCGACGATTTCCTCGGCGTCGTCAATATCCGGGTCTCCGTCGAGGAAAATTTCAGCGAGGAGAGCCGCTTCGAAGGCGCTAAAGCCCGTCACCTCGATCTGACGCAAATGCTCGCCGATCTCTATCCGATCGGCAAGATCGCGACGAGCGGCTTTGCGGTAGCGCTGTGGCTCGCCGATCTGCAGTTGCCGGGCAAGATCCTGCTTGCCGGCTTTTCGGCGAAGCGGAGCGAGAAGTGGAAGGTGTTCGACGTTCACGATTGGACATTCGAGCAGATTTTCCTGCGTCTCTTTGCGCGAATGGGTTCGATCTCGATGATGGGCGGCGTCGATGCCAGCCCCTATTCGGCGCTTGCCAAACGGTTTCCCGAGGTGCCGCCGATCGAGATCGCGATGACTGCGGCTGAGGTCCTGTCGGAGCGGCTCGACAATACGAACAGCCAGATCGACAGGCTGATGTCCGTCACTAAATTCATCCGCGCCGTCGATAATTTCTTTCGGCGGTTCAAACCGAAAACCCGCAAGCAGCGTTTTCTCGAAAAGTCGAAGGGATGACTATCCCAGGCCTTAGCTAACAGGCGTGGGTGGCGAAGAAAGCTGTTGCCGATGCTGGCGATCAAGGTGGACAATGGAACAACAGAACGTCCGAATATTTGTGGGATTCGATCCCAAGGAAGTGGTCGCCTACCACGTTCTCGTGCAGAGCATCATCGAGAAGTCGTCGATCCCGGTCGAGTTCTCGCCCATTGCGCTCTCCAATCTTGGCAGGATTTTCACTCGCCAACGCAACGCGCTGCAATCCACTGAGTTCTCCTTCTCGCGTTTCCTGACGCCCTATCTCAGTGGTTACGAGGGCTGGAGCATCTTCATGGATTGCGACATGCTGATGCGTGCCGATATCGCCGAGCTTTGGGCATTGCGCGACGAGCGTTACGCCGTCATGTGCGTCAAACACGATTACCGGCCGAAGATCGACACCAAGTTCCTCGGTCAGACGCAGACCAAGTACGAAAAGAAGAACTGGTCGAGCCTCATCCTCTTCAACAATGACGAATGCCGCGCGCTGACGCCCGAATACGTCAATACCGCGACCGGGCTGCAACTGCATCAGTTCAAATGGCTGGAGAATGAAGACCTCATCGGCGAATTACCGGTGACGTGGAATTACCTCGTCAATGAATACGACTACCGCGAAGATGCCAAGAACGTCCATTTCACCGATGGCGGGCCGTATTTCGAAGAATACAA
This sequence comes from Rhizobium sp. Nf11,1, assembly GCF_050587665.1. Taxonomy (NCBI): domain Bacteria; kingdom Pseudomonadati; phylum Pseudomonadota; class Alphaproteobacteria; order Hyphomicrobiales; family Rhizobiaceae; genus Rhizobium; species Rhizobium sp. Nf11,1. The sequence goes on from NZ_JBOBHU010000023.1 coordinate 26,374, forward strand.
GAACGACGATTACGCCGAGGAATGGTTCGCAGCCCGTGAACGCCTGCTCTTCGCCCAACAGCCCGCCTAAACAGCCTGTTCTTTCCCCTCCTCCGCGGGGAGGAGCCCTCAGAGCCCCAGCGCCGTCAGCATGACGAAGGTGGCGAAGAGGATGAAATGTGTCATGCCCTCGATGGCGTTTGTCTCGCCGTCGTTGAGGTTGATCGCGGCGGCAATCAAGGTGATCGTCACCATCACCGTCTGCACCGGGGTCATCGCCATGATGAAGGGCTGGCCGGTATAGAGTGCGATCGCCTCCATCACGGGCACCGTCAGGATCACCGTCGATAGCGAGGCGCCCATGGCGATGTTGACGGTCGCCTGCATTCGATTCTTGAGCGCCGCCCGCAAGGCGGTCAGGATTTCGGGGGCGGCCGAAATTGCCGCGACGACGACGGCCGTCACCGCGATCGGCGTGCCGCTGTCGCGCAGGCCTTCGGTCATGAAGGCCGACATGAATTCCGCCAGCAGGCCGATAATGACGACGCCGACGAGAATGGTGGCGATCGAGACGGCCGCCGGTCCGTCGGCGCCGTGTCCGTGGTGACTTTCTTTCTTCCGCTCGGAGCGCGGGTAGCTGTAGCTGAAGAAATAGCTGTGCTGGCCGACCTGCATGCGCAGGAAGAGGCCGTAGAGAGCGATCATCGCGATGATGGTGAAGGCGGAATAATAGTGCCACTTATCGCTCGGCACGAATTCCGGCACGATCATCGAAATGCCCATGGCGGTGAGGATCATCACGCCGTAGGTCTTGCCCGAATTGTCGTTGTAGGGCTGCTCCCCATGCTTGAGGCCGCCGAGGAGAGCTGCGAGACCGAGGATGCCGTTGATATCCAACATCAGGGCTGAGTAGATCGTGTCGCGCACGAGGGTTGGCGAGCTCTCGCCCCTCATCATGATAGCGAGAATGATGACTTCGACGGCGAGGGCCGAAAGTGTCAGGATCATCGTGCCGTAGGGATCACCGACCTTGACGGCGAGCAGTTCGGCATGATGGGCGACGCGGATCGAGGCGAGTACGATGGTGGCGACGAGTGCTGCGGCGGCGACGAGCGCCAAGCCGCGCCCCATCTCCATAACCGCATGCTCCAGAAGGTGGGCGGTCAGCGCGACGACGAGTGCGGTGACCAGGAACTTCTCCTCTTTAAGGCGTGACGCGATGCCCAAATCTCAGCTCCCGTTGCGATTCACGCTTTTAAGTAAGTCACTGATTTCGGATGGGAAGCAAGCGGTGGCACTCTGCTATTTGCAGTCTTGGGCGTTTAATGGAATACTGACGCCCTCGGGGCCGGAAAGCAGATCGCGGCGTCCTCGAATTCTCGTCACGCGGCCGCGATGATCCGGACCCTGTCCGGAAGCATGCGAATGCGCAACAAGATGATGAGGAGACGGATGCATGATCAAGGTGGTCTATGAAGTCGTGCCACATGACGGCGGTTGGGCCTACAGGCTGGGAGGCGTCTATTCCGAGGCATTCCCGACCCATGCCGAGGCGCTCGAAGCTGCGCGCATCGTCGCGGCCGAACAGCAGGTCGGGGGCGATTCCGCCGAGATCAGCTGGCAGGACGAAAACGGCAAATGGCATGAGGAATATGCCGAGGGCGGCGACCGACCGGAAACCGAGGTGGTCGACGGCTTATGGCAGGAGCGTATGGCCGGAGCCTCGCAGAGCGCGGGACGTCAACCCTAAAGCGCGTCGCGATCTTTCAAATTCGCTTGCTGCGCTTTGGGCCTTTTGTTTCGCGCATGCCGTTATCGCAAAATCGCGCACACTTTTGCGCGACATGATCTATCCCTTCAATGCCCGCGTGACGATCGTGTCGACAAATTCGCGCTCCTCAGCGGTATAGCGATCGCCGTCCATTCTGAATTCGGCTGCCAGCCTGCGTTTGAGCGCGGCATAATCGGCCGCCGCCTCCGGATGTGCGATGAGATAATCCCGGAAAGCCAGCCTGTTTCGATGCGTGCCGTTGCCGGCCGGGCAAAGGTAGACCCGCTCCGCCGGCGCCGAATCTCTCGACAAAAATGCCCAAACCTCGTCGTCGTAGCGATTGCCGCGGGGCTCGTAGTTTTCCGAGAGAAGCACCTGCGTCGCAGGTTCGATATGCTTCAGACCGGGAAGAACGATGTCGATATCGATGAGCGGCTTGGCGGTCATATCAGGTATGGCGGTGCTGCCCACGTGATCGATAGCGAGCGCCTGCGGCAGCAAGGCCAGCAGCCTGGCTCGGATGCGCTGGAAAGCTTCCGGCCATTCCCTGTCATAACTCACGAGTTCAACCGGCTTGTGCATCGTCATCTCCATAGGAGCTGCGAGATTGCCCATGATTCTCACCAAAAATCGATCTCGTTTTCTACTTACGCGCCGGTCGAGTGATGATGGTAGGCCCGGAGGCCCTTGACCAGCGCGTCGAACGTGGCGCGGCAGCGCGGTGAGGTCTTCAAGCTTTCGTGCATGACCACCCATGTGCCGAGCGGAATCTCGAACGCATCGGGAAGGACATGCACGAGGTCGGGGTTTTCCCGTGCCAGTCCGATCTGGCAGAGACCGATGCCGACGCCAGCGCGGATTGCAGAGAGCTGGGCAAGATTGCTGTCGGTCCTGTAGGCGAATTTGATGCCTTCGGGCGCCGGATAGCGTTGCATCACCATGCGGACGTAGGCCGTCTGCCGGTCGAAGCCGATGAGCCGGTGGGTGGCGAGGTCCGCCATGGTTTGCGGAATGCCGTGCCGTTCGAGATACCGGCGGTGGGCGTAGAAGCCGATCGGGATGTCGCCGATGCGGCGCACGATGAGAGTACGCTGCTGTGGCTCGGCCATGCGCACGGCGATATCGGCCTCGCGATTTACCAGATCTTCAATCGCATCGGATGCCGAGAGCTCGATGTGGAGTTCGGGATAGGCTTCCTGCAGCGGCCCGAGAATCCGAGGCAAGACTTCGACGGCGACGACCTCGCTGGCGCTGACTCTGACCGTTCCGGCTACCTTCTCTCGCTCACCGGATGCCGTGCGCAAAAGGGCAGCGACGGTTGCCGACAGAGTTTCGGCATAGGGTTTCAGCGCCTGTGCGGCGTCGGTCGGCAGGAGGCCGTTCGGCGACCGGATGAAGAGCTCGGCGCCGATCGCCTGTTCCAGAGCATCGACATGACGGCCTATGGTCGGCTGGGTCAGCCCCAGTTCGCGCGCAGCCGCCGAAAGCGACCCCTGCTGGAGCACGGTCAGGAAACTGCGGTAGAAATCCCAGCTTGGTTCGAGCGTCATATGTTTTTGTATAGCTGAGCTAATTATTTCGTCAATTTTGTTTATCTGGAAGCAGGAGCATAGTCATCTCGTGCAATTGAAGGAGATGATTGCGATGAATGGAGAGACGAAGATCACGGCACTGGTTCTCGGCGCGACCGGCGGCATCGGCGGCGCGATTGCGCGCAAGCTTCTGGCCCGTGGCTGGCGCATCAGGGCGCTCAACCGTGACGCCGCCAAGGCGTCGAAGAACGAGCCGGCATTCGAATGGGTGCAGGGCGACGCGATGAATGCCGGCGACGTGCTGGAGGCGGCTGAAGGTGTTGGCCTGATTGTCCACGCGGTCAATCCGCCCGGCTATCGCGATTGGGAAAGGCTGGTGCTGCCGATGCTCGACAATACGATCGCTGCCGCTCGCATCGCCGGTGCCCGCATCGTGCTGCCGGGCAACGTCTATAATTTCGGTCCCGATGCCCTGCAGTCGCCGACGGAGGAAAGCCCACAGTGTCCCCTTACAAAGAAGGGAGCGATCCGGGTCGAGATGGAAAAGAGACTGAAGGCGGCCGCGCAATCGGGCACCGGTGCCATCATCGTCCGTGCCGGCGATTTCTTCGGTCCGGGCGCAACGGCCAATAGCTGGTTCTCATCGGGGCTGGTGACGCCGGGCAAGCCGCTCGGCACCATCAAGAATCCGGGGCGACGCGGCATCGGCCATCAGTGGACCTATCTGCCGGATATGGCGGAAACCATCGCCCAACTCATCGAGCGGGCCGATCGGCTGCCGTCCTTCGCCATCTATCACATGGATGGCTTCTGGGATGCGGATGGCATGCAGATGGCAGAAGCGATCAAGCGTGTCGCCGGCGGCAAGGCGAAGATCAGGCGGTTTCCCTGGTGGATCGTGCCGCTCGCCGCGCCCTTCATTCCGTTGATGCGGGAGATCAACGAGATGCGCTATCTCTGGAAAGTGCCGCTCAGGATGAACAACGCGAAGCTTGTGGCCGAACTTGGCGAGGAGCCGCGCACACCGATCGACGAGGCGGTAAGAGCCTCACTCGTGGCGCTCGGCTGCCTGCCCGAAGCGCATCGTGACACCGCGGCCGCCTTTATCGGGCATACGCTGCAGAAGGCGCCTTAGGCCGCCAGCTCGGCCAGCGCGATGCGCGCGACCTTCAAGGCAGTCTCCGCCTGTTCGATATTGGGGTCGCCAAGAAACCAGGCGGCGGAAAGGCCGGAATAGGCGGCGATCCATTGCAGCAGCCGCTTCGGCTCCAGCCCCGCCTCCGCAGAGACGATGGCGAGCTGGCGGCGAAAGCGGGCGGGGTCGGTGATCGACGGCAATTCCTCGTTGGCGAAGATATTGGCGAAATCGAAACCGCGCTCGCCGTGGAGCCGTTTCGGATCGATCGCCAGCCAACCGCGCTCCTCGAAATCGAGAATGTTGCCGTGGTGGATATCGCCGTGGAGGACGGCGAGATCGCGCGGATCGGCAAGGAGGGCGTTGGCGATCGCAGAGCAATCGGCAAGCGTGCCGCCATGTTTGCCGGCGGCCGGCTCGAGATCACGGAACCAGCGGGTGAGGGGAATGGGATCGGGGAGCGGTCTTTCGCGCGGCGCATGCAGCCGCGCGGCGGTGCGGCAGAGAATGCGGCTCGCTTCGTCGTCTTCTCCGTCCATCGCCATGACAAGCAGGGAGCGTTTCCCGGTTGCCCTTTCCAGCAACACAGCGTCGCCTTCGTGTGCGTAGACATGAGCCGCGCCGTCGCCCTCCCACCACTGCATCAACAGTGCGCCGTATCGTTCGTCGATATCCGTCGCCACTTTCAGCATGGCGGGTCTGTCCTGCCAGAGGACCGGCAGCAGACGGCTCGAATGGGTGATGATGGGCTCGCCGTCCGATATGAGCGACCAGCGATCGAGATAGGGAGCAAACATGCGTCCATATAGGGATATTGAACGCAGAAATTCCACCTCTCGGCAAGATTTCTGCGTTTTTCGACAAAGTCTCCTCCGCCATGCCAGGCCTTGTGCCGAGCATCTGACCACGGCAATTGCCTGGGAGGAAAACATTTATTTTCAGTCGCTTAATTGGATCGGCTGAGACCCTCGGCACAAGGCCGAGGTGACGTGCCGGGGTTGGAGCAGTTTGTTTCACCATCCTGAGAAATCCCGCCTCTCGGCGGAATTTCTCGATTCGTACTCAGGCAGCCTCAGGCAACCTTTTCGAGGGCGGGATAGTCGAGATAGCCCTTGGCGGTGCCGCCGTAGAAGGTCGATTGGTCGGGCGTGTTGAGCGGCAGGTTCTTTGCTAGCCTTTCGACGAGATCGGGATTGGCGATGAAGGGTTTGCCGAAGGCGATCAGATCGGCGCGGCCGCTTTCGGCGGCGTCCATTGCGAGATCGCGGTCATAGCCGTTATTGACCATCCAGCTGGCCTTGCCGCCGGCCTTCTCATAAGCCTGGCGCAGCGCCTTGTAATCGAAGGAGGGGTTGTCGCCCTGCCGGTAATCACGGTCGCCGCCGGTCTGGCCTTCGATGACGTGGATATAGGCGAGGCCGTATCTGGCCAGCCCCTCGACGACATGGGTGAAGGTCGCCTGCGGATTGGAATCGTAGCTTTCGCCAGAGGGCGTTACCGGCGAAATGCGGATTGCGGTGCGGCCTGCGCCGATTTCCTTCACGATCGCATCGACGACCTCGAAGGTGAGGCGGGTGCGGTTTTCGATCGAGCCGCCATATTGGTCGGTGCGGTCGTTGACGCCATCGCGGATGAACTGATCGAGCAGATAACCATTGGCGCCATGGATCTCGACACCGTCGAAGCCTGCACCGATGGCGGCGCGGGCTGCCTTGCGGTAATCCTCGATGATGCCGGGGATTTCGGAAGTTTCGAGCGCACGCGGCTCAGAGGTATCGGCAAAGCTGCCGCTGCCGTCAGCATTGACCAGATAGGTCTTGGCCTTGGCGATACGATTGGTCGAGGAGACCGGCTTGCCGCCGTCCGGCTGCAGCGTCGTGTGCGAGATGCGGCCGACATGCCACATCTGGACGACGATCCTGCCGCCGGCTGCGTGGACGGCGTCGGTCACCCGCTTCCAGCCGTCGAGCGCTTCCTTGCTGTAAAGGCCAGGCGCGTCGGCGTAACCCTGGCCCTGATGGGTGATCGCGGTCGCTTCGGTGATGATCAGACCCGCGGTGGCGCGCTGGCGGTAATATTCGACATTGAGGTCATTGGGGATAGCACCCGGCGAGCGGTTGCGGGTGAGCGGCGCCATGACGATGCGGTTGTTGACTGAGATGTCGCCAACCTTGGTGGGTTCAAAAAGCTTGGCCATGATGGTCCTTTCTTTTGCGGGAGGATCACTCTGCCGGGCGAGGGCGGCCCGGCCCTTAGCGGAGAGATAGGTGAACGCCGTCGCACCCGGCCGATGAGGCCTTCAGGGCTGCGGCGAGTGGAACGCGGGTGACGAGAAGGGCATTCTAGAGATCCTGTGTCAGCTGCTTGAGGAAAGCGGCGATCGCTTCTTCGTTGCGCTTGTAGAAGATCCACTGGCCGACGCGTCTGGTGGTGACGAGGCCGGCGCGCTGCAGGGTTCCGAGATGAGCCGAGACGGTGGATTGAGATAGGCCGCAGCGCTCGAACTGGCTGGCGCAGACGCCCATTTCAAAGGGATGCTCCTGCGTGGGGAAATGTTCCTCGGGATTCTTCAACCAGCTCAGAATGTCCATCCGGGTGGGGTGGGCGAGGGCCTTGATAATCTCGTCTTTGTCCATCGTTGTTTGCCGAACTATAAATCGTGTTTGAACGATATATTGATCGTTGAATGCCGATATGCAAATCACGGACAAGTGAGGCGGCGGCTTTTGTCGATTGAGCAAATTTTGGGCAAAAAAAGAGGGCCACCGGAAAACCAGGGCCCTTTGAATTGTGAAGGTCAATAACCTCCAGAGGGGAACAGCTAATGCGGTGGAACTGGGAGAGAAACCACGAAGTGCATCAGCTGAGTTGGATATGGTGCTTCCTTAGGCAGGTTTCAATGCTTTTTTGTGCATGCCTGCTATGCGCCGCACAAATTTTTTGCGGCGCGGCATTTGTCGAGGCGGCAAGGCAAAAAAAGAGGGCCGCTGGAAAACCAGGGCCCTTATAAGTGTGAAGGTTCAAAAACCTCCAGAGGGGAACAGCTAATGCGGTGGAACTGGGAGGAAAAGCCACCATGTGCATCAGCTATGTGCGATATGGTGGTTTAATGGGCAAACGGCAACCCTCATTTGTGCATGCCAGTCATGCGCTCACCGCATAGTATGGAAATCATTCCATAAATCTGGCTTAAAAATTCCAGTTTCTGGCTTTGCTGACAATGAAATCGCGGAAAGCTTTCAGCTTGGCGGCATTCTTGATTTCGTCAGGATAGCAAAAATACGTGTCGAACGACGGTACGTCGGCATTGATCGGCAGCTGAATAAGGCCAGGATCGCGGCCAACGATATAGTCCGGCAGGCAGGCAACGCCGATTCCGAGCAGGCAGGCGCGCTTGATCGAAGTCTGGCTGTTGATTTGGAGATGCGGGATCCGTTTGTTGTCGGACGAACGGCCAGCCACTTCGAGCCAGTTGACATCGAGCAGGTAACTCGGCGCCGGTTCGCCGAAGGTGATAATGCGGTGATTGTCGAGGTCCTCGATCTTCTGAGGTTCGCCATGGCGGTTGATGTAGGAAGGTGCCGCATAGACGTGCATGTGCACGGTGAAGAGCTTGCGCTGGATGAGGTCGGACTGCTGCGGCTGACGAAGGCGGATTGCGCAGTCGGCGTGGCGCATGTTCACATCCACTTCCTCATTGTCGAGGATAAGCTGGATCTGCACATCGGGATAAAGCTGCAGGAATTCCTGGATCTTGTCGGTCAGCCAGCCCTGGCCGAGGCCGACAGTCGTGGTGACGCGCAGCTTGCCGGACGGCGTCTCGGTCGTCTCGGTCAACTGCATCTTGACGGTTTCGAGCTTCAGCAGCACGTCATGGGCGGTGCGGTAGAGCAGTTCGCCCTGTTCCGTCAGGATCAGGCCGCGCGCATGGCGGTGAAACAGCTTGGTGCCGACATCCTGCTCCAGCGCGCTCACCTGGCGGCTGATGGCGGATTGGGACAGATGCAGTTTATCAGCCGCATGCGTGAACGAACCCGCCTCGGCAGCTGCGTGGAAGATACGCAGCTTGTCCCAATCCAATGGCATTCCCCCACCCCTCATGCCGGTTTTACTCCGCGGCCACGGCGACGGGCATGTGGCCCGTCAGGTAGCGCTCGGCTTCGAGTGCTGCCATGCATCCCATGCCGGCGGCGGTAATCGCCTGGCGGAACGTATCGTCGGTCACGTCGCCGGCGGCATAGACCCCTTCCAGGCTGGTCGCGGTCGAATCAGGCGCCGTCCAGAGATAGCCATTGTCCTTGAGCTTCAGCTTGCCCTTGAACAGCTCGGTTGCCGGGGCATGACCTATGGCGACGAAGACGCCGTCGACCGGCATTTCGGTGATCGCGCCGGTCCTGACGTCGCGCAGGCGAGCGCCGGATACGGATTGCGGCATCGGTGGCTTGGCCGGCGTGCCGGTGATCTCGGCCACTTCGGTGTTCCACAACACCTTGACGTTTTCCTTCGCGAACAGGCGCTCCTGCAGGATCTTTTCGGCGCGGAAAGAATCGCGACGGTGAACGACGGTCACCGACTTGGCGATGTTGGAGAGGTAGAGCGCCTCTTCGACGGCGCTGTTGCCGCCGCCGACCACGATGACATCCTTGTTGCGATAGAAGAAGCCGTCGCAGGTGGCGCAGGCCGAAACGCCGAAGCCCTGGAAATGCTGTTCGCTCTCGATGCCGAGCCACTTGGCCTTGGCGCCGGTGGCGATGATCAGCGTATCGGCGGTCCAGACCTGGCCGCTGTCGGTGCGGGCGACGAAGGGGCGCTGGTTGGTGTCGACTTCGGTCACTAGATCATTGATGATCTCGGCGCCGACATGTTTTGCCTGCTGCAGCATCTGGTCCATCAGCCACGGACCTTGGATCGGATCGGCAAAGCCGGGATAGTTCTCGACATCGGTGGTGATCATCAACTGGCCGCCCTGTTCGAGGCCGGCGATCAGAACCGGCTTCAGCATGGCGCGCGCGGCATAGACCGCGGCAGTATAGCCCGCAGGTCCGGAACCGATGATGAGCACCTTTGTGTGGCGGGCGGGCATGTCATTTCCTTTCGACTGGCAGGAGGGCGGCGGCTAAAGTGCGATTACGGCCGTTTCGCGGTCCATGCGCCATTTATGAACGTCCAATGCTTTTATTCAAGGGCAGCCTTGCATTACCAACAAGGCAAATCGCCTTGCTGTGCAAGAATCCGTCATCGGCTTGAAACTTTCTTGCGTATTCCGCCGCTTTATATAGAAGCTCGCCGCGAAGAATTAAAGAAAGGCCACGATGTGGGTCGCACGGAACTCGACGTCATCGACATAAAGATCCTCCGGGAGCTGCAGGCCGACGGCCGCATGACCAATGTCGAACTCGCCGACCGTGTCGGCATATCGGCGCCGCCCTGCCTGCGCCGGGTGCGCAAGCTCGAGGAAGCCGGCATCATCGAGGGCTATCACGCCATGCTGAACAGCCCGAAGCTCGGCTTCGATTTGGTTGCTTTCTGTATGGTCGGCCTCAAACACCAGTCGGAAGGCAACCTCAAGGCGTTTGCCGCCGCCACCACCGAATGGCCGCTGGTGCGCCAGGCCTGGATGGTCTCGGGCGACAGCGATTTTCTGCTGCATTGCGTGGCGGAAAATCTCACCCATTTCCAGGATTTCGTCATCGAGATTCTGACGGCGAACGAACATGTCGACACCGTACGCACCATGCTGACGATCCGGCAGGTGAAGAAGCTGGGACTGGTCGAAGTCTGACACAGTCTATTTGCGCGAGGCATAGCCGCCCCGGTTAATGCCGTGGCGCTGCAGCTTGTCGTAAAAGGTCTTTCTCGGAATGCCGAGCGCTTCGATGGTGCGGCGCACGTCGCCGTCATTCGCCGAAAGCGCGTCGCGGATGATCTCCGCCTCATAGCGTTCCAGCCGTTCGGGCAACGTGCCGCCGGTCGGCTGCGGGGAAACGAGCGTCGCTCCGCCGCCCTCAACGCCCAGCACCACCCGTTCGGCATAGTGGGAGAGCTCGCGGACGTTGCCCGGCCATGCGTGGGTGACAAGACGCCGCCGAACATTCTCTGAAAGCTGCGGGACATCGCGGCGGAAGCGCTCGGCCGCGCGGGCGGCGAAATGGGAAAACAGCAGAGGAATATCGTCGCGGCGCTCCCTCAGCGGCGGAATGGAAATCGTCACGACATTCAGCCGGTAATAGAGATCCTCGCGAAAATCGCCGCGCACCTCGGGATCGCCGAGGTCGATCTTGGCGGCTGCGACGACGCGCAGATCCACCGGGCGCACTTCGTTGGTGCCGAGCGGGGTGATTTCGCGCATCTCCAGCACTCTCAGCATCTTGACCTGTGTGGCCAGAGGCATGCTCTCGATCTCGTCGAGGAAAAGCGTGCCGCCGCTTGCATGTTCGATTCGGCCGGTGCGGCGCTTCTGCGCGCCGGTAAAGGCGCCGGCCTCGTGGCCGAACAGCTCGCTTTCGATGACGGTTTCGGGGAGCGCCCCACAGTTCAGCGCCACGAAATTGCCTTTCCGGCGGTGGCTCCACTGATGCAGGATCTGCGCGACCACTTCCTTGCCGCTGCCGGTCTCGCCGGCAACGAGCACGTCGACGTCGGTATCGGCGATGTGGCGAAGAATTTTTCTGAGATTCTCCATGACGGGCGTCTGGCCGATCAGCGGCAAAGTCTCTTGCGCATCTTCGGCTGCTTTGCGCAGCATGCGGTTTTCCAGAACGAGCCGACGTTTTTCGCTGGCGCGGCGCACGCTCTGGACGAGCCTGTCGGCAGGGAAGGGCTTGGCGATGAAATCATAGGCGCCATCCTGAATGGCCTGTACGGCCATCGGAATATCGCCGTGGCCGGTCATCAATATCACCGGCAGGTCGGCATCCATGCCTTGCAGCATGGCGAAGAGTTGCAGCCCGTCGATCTCGGGCATGCGAATATCGGTGACGACGGGGCCGGCGAAGTCCGCCGGCAGGTCCGCCAGCGCCGCCTTGGCGCCGTCATAGGCGAAAACGGAGAAGCCGGCGAGCTCCAGCGTCTGGGCTGTGGCGCGGCGCAGGTCCCTGTCGTCGTCGATCAGCGCAACCGGGCTCCGTGTGTCCATGACCTAAGCCTTCCTCAGATGAACGATGAACCGGCTTCCTTCGCCATCGCTCTCAACCTCTATCCGGCCACCGTAATCGCCGACAATATCCTTGGAGATGACGAGCCCGAGGCCGAGGCCACTCTCCTTTGATGTGTTGAACGGGGTGAACAGGCCCTTGCGGATTTCAGGCGAAATGCCGGGGCCGTTGTCGACGACCGTCAGGGTCACCATGTCCGCATCGGTTGATGTTCTGACCTCGACACGCCCCGCCTCAGCCTTCGGCGCCACTGCCTCCAGGGCGTTCTGAAGCAAATTGATGAGCACCTGCTCGAGGCGGATCCGGTTTCCCATGACCTGCAGCGCGGCCGGCGGCAGCTCGATGTCAAGCGTATCCATGCGGCCGGCAAAGCGGCTGCGCAACAGCATCACCGCACCCTCGATGACTTCCCTCAGGCCTGTCGGCTCGGCACTGCTGCGGCCCTTGCGGGCGAAGGTCTTCAGCTCCTCGGTGATCGTGCCGATGCGCTCCGTCAGCGCTGCGATGTTCTGAAGATTTTCGCCGGCAGGCGCGGTTTGGCCGCGCTCGAGGAAGGTGCGGGCATTGTCGGCATAGGCGCGGATGGTCGCCACCGGCTGGTTGATCTCGTGGGCGACGCCGGCGGCCACCTGGCCCAGGATTGCCATCCGGTTGGCCTGCACCAGATCCTGCTGTACCGCCTGGAGCTTCTGCTCCGTGCTGCGGTGACCGGTGATCTCGGCCTGCAGGCGATCCCGCGCCTGGCTGAGATCGAGCGTCCGCTCGGCTACGCGCCGTTCCAGTTCTTCGCGCGCCTGCTGTTCGCTGAAGATCCTGAGCGTGATCGTCTGGCGGCGGCGCAGGAGGAAGGCGGCGCCGGCCAGAAGCGGCAAAAGCAAGAGCAGCGCCAGCATGCGCGTTTCGCGGACCGCCGCATCGACGGACGGCCCCAGCGCTACAAGATGCTGCAGATGCCACCTGGTCGCGGGGACTGGCATCGCGACCCCAAGGAAGCTGGTTTTTCCGGCGCCGCCGGGCATGACGATCTCGACGACGTCAAGCCGGTCGCCCAGATGTCGGACGATATCGAGTGGCAATGGCTGAAGCGGCGCATCACCAAATTGCAGGCTCTCGCGGATCGCCGTCAACCGATCCTCGGCGATCCGGCCGATCGTCATGAACCGCCATGAGGGAACGCTTGTTATGAGGACGATGCCGCGATCGTCGATGACGTAGGACGGTGCGCCCGAGGCATTCCAATCCGCCTCGACATCGTCGAATTCCACCTTGACGACGACGACGCCCAGAAGACCGCTGCTGCCTGATATCCGCTGGGAAATATAAAGGCCCGGCTTCTTGCTGACCGTCCCGAGCGCGAAATGTTCGGCCTGTCCTTCGGTGACCGCGCCCTGGAAGTATTCGCGAAAACGATAGTCATTGCCGACGAAGCTCGTCGGTTCGCGCCAATTGCTGGCCGAAACCGTGATGCCGTTCTTGTCTATGACGTAGATGACGGCAGCCTTCGTGCCGGCAGCCAGCGTCTCCAGCTTCCGGCTGAGCTCATCGAACGTGGCGGCGTCGCGCCCCGCCAAGGCGGCGCCGAGCGCGGTATCCTGCGACAGCACGAAGGGCAGCGCCCGGTATTTTTCGAGGACCGTGCGCAGCAGCGCTACATTCATCCTCGCATCGGTGCGTGCTTGTTCCTCCAGGGCCGCCTCTGCCCGGCGCCGGCCGATCTCGCCGCTGACCCAGAGGCTTGCGAGGACGGCCGAGAGGGCGAGCACTGCATAGGCCCACCACATCCGGCGGATGCGGTGCTGCAAGGGCAAGGAGGGCCAAGGCCTTTGCGAGACTGACAAGGACATGGGGGATTTGTGCATCTTTCCGCACGAGACGCAAATAGATTTGTGTGGTTTTTCGCATCTCCTTAAAGACCCAAGGGCCTATGGAAAGTTTTTATGCAGGAAATACAACGCTCTAGAAAGGCTACTCGAAACTGGCACGGCGCTTGCGAAAGAGATGGCAACAACGGCTGAGCTGTTGGAGTGAAGCGAACGGCTCGGGAGGCCGGAGTTCGTTCCGGACGAGCCTTTAGGAGGACATCATGATCGCAGCACCATTCGATGCAGTCGCGGACAGCAAGCGCAGAAAACCCTTTTATGCCCATCTTTACGTTCAGGTTCTCGCCGCCATCGCCGCGGGTATCCTGCTCGGCCATTTCTACCCCGAACTCGGCACGCAGCTGAAGCCGCTCGGCGATGCCTTCATCAAACTCGTCAAGATGATCATCGCGCCGGTCATCTTCCTGACGGTTGCGACCGGTATTGCCGGCATGAGCGACTTGAAGAAGGTCGGCCGCGTCGCCGGCAAGGCAATGCTCTACTTCCTGACCTTCTCGACCTTGGCGCTCGTCATCGGCATGGTCGTCGCCAATGTCATTCAGCCCGGCGCCGGCATGAATATCGATCCGGCTTCGCTCGACCCGAAGGCCGTCGCCACCTTTGCCGAGAAGGCGCATGAGCAGAGCATCGTCGGCTTCCTCACGAACATCATCCCCACGACGATTGTCGGCGCCTTTGCCGATGGCGATATTCTGCAGGTATTGTTCTTCTCGGTGCTGTTCGGCATTGCGCTCGCCATGGTCGGCGAAAAGGGTGAGCAGGTCGTGACCTTCCTCAATGCGCTGACGGCTCCTGTCTTCAAACTTGTCGCCATCCTGATGAAGGCCGCCCCGATCGGTGCTTTCGGCGCCATGGCCTTCACCATCGGCAAGTACGGCATCGGTTCGATCGCCAACCTCGCCATGCTGATCGGCACCTTCTACATCACCTCGCTGCTCTTCGTACTCGTCGTGCTCGGCGCCGTCGCCCGCTATAACGGCTTCTCGATCCTGGCGCTGCTGCGCTACATCAAGGAAGAGCTGCTGCTGGTTCTCGGCACCTCGTCGTCCGAGGCCGCACTGCCAGGGCTGATGAACAAGATGGAAAAGGCCGGCTGCAAGCGCTCGGTCGTCGGCCTCGTCATCCCGACAGGCTATTCCTTCAATCTCGACGGCACCAATATCTACATGACGCTGGCCGCCCTCTTCATTGCCCAGGCAACCGGCATCCAGCTCTCCTGGGGTGATCAGATCCTGCTGCTGCTCGTGGCGATGCTGAGCTCGAAGGGGGCTGCTGGAATCACCGGCGCCGGCTTCATCACGCTTGCCGCGACGCTCTCCGTCGTGCCCTCCGTGCCGGTCGCCGGCATGGCGCTCATCCTCGGCATCGACCGCTTCATGTCGGAATGCCGGGCGCTGACCAACCTCGTCGGCAATGCGGTCGCGACGATCGTCGTGGCACGCTGGGAAAAGGAACTGGATACCGCGCAACTCGCCGCAGCTCTCGGCGGCCAGACGGAAGAGGGCGTCCCGGCTGTGACGCTTCAGCCGGCGGAATAAAAGGCGGCTTTGTTCGCCCTTCTTGGATATTTGCAGCGGCCCGTCATGTGATGGGCCGTTCGCTTTTTGCTAAATCTCGTTCCGCTCAGCCGCGATTATCGCCGAGTAGGCGATCGTAGACGGCGCCGATCGCGCGTGCTTCCTTCTCCAGAGCGAAATTCAACCTGACGTGGCGCAACGCATTCTCGCCATGGGCAATCGCGAGAGTTGGATTTGCGATGTAAGGGGCGATGGCCCGCGTCAGCGCCTCGCCATCGCCCGCAGCCACCACCGCGCCGGTCTCGCCTTCGGCGATGAGTTCGGCATAGGCGCCGGCGTCCGATGCCACCACCGCGGTCCGCGAGGCCATGGCTTCGAGCGGCGTCAGACCGAAGCCCTCATTGCGGGAAGGGGCTACGTAAAGCGTCAAACGGCGATACCAGATTTTGATATCGGGCACTTCACCGAGGAAAAGGATTCGGTCGGCGAGGCCCGCGGCGGCGACATCGGCCTTGAGCTTTTCGCCGAAGTCGGTGTGCTCCGCCGTCACGCGGCCGGAGACGACGGCCGTCCATTCGGGGTGCTGCGGTAAGAGTTCGATCATCGCTTGGACGAAGAGATCGGTGCCTTTCTGATGGCGCACGCGGCCGAAGCAGCCGACGAGATAGCGTCCGCGCAGCCCGGTGGCGCCAATGCCATCGTCGGCCGTTTCCGGCGGGTGGAACAAGGAAAGGTCGACGCCATGCTGGATGACCGTGTGAGGCACCTCGAGAAAGGAGCCGGAACGGTCGCTGGTCGCGATTACCGCATCCATGCGGCGGAGCAGCCATTTCGTATAGGCGGTGTGACGGCGTTGCGCGGCCGAGGTGAAGAGCAGCTTCAGCGGCATGCGCAGGACATGACGAAGCAGGATGCCGACGGCCATCTCATTGTTGCGGCGGGCGTGCCAGACGCGGTGACGGCGCCGGGCCGGCGGGCGCCAGAGCCCGAAAAGCTGCGCCCAACTCAGCTTTGGCAGGCCCTCCGGCAGGCCCGGCCCGAGCGTTGCTATGCGCATGCCAAGCCGGATCTGGCACGGGATGAGCTGGACGATGGTCGAGGTGACGCCGGAGAGCCGGCGCTTGAAATTGGGCGCGATGATCTCGACGTCACGAATGTCCGGCAAGGATGGATCTCATGTCTGGCGGGCGATCAGCCCCAGGAAACCTGGAGGATTTCGTAGGCCTTGGAGCCACCGGGCGCGTTGACCTCGATGGAATCGCCGACTTCCTTGCCGATCAGCGCACGGGCGATCGGGGAGGAGATGGAGATGCGGCCGGCCTTGACGTCGGCTTCCTGGTCGCCGACGATCTGGTAGGTCTTTTCTTCCTCGGTGTCCTCGTCGACGAGCTTCACCCTGGCGCCGAACTTGATCTTGTCGCCCGACATCTTGGTGAGATCGATAACCTCGGCGCGCGCCGTCAGGTCTTCCAGCTCGGTGATGCGGCCCTCGTTGTGGCTCTGGGCTTCCTTGGCGGCGTGGTATTCGGCATTTTCGGAAAGGTCGCCATGAGCACGGGCTTCGGCGATCGCCTCGATGATTCGGGGACGCTCTTCCTGCTGACGCCAGCGCAGTTCTTCCTGCAGCTTGACGAAACCACCCTGTGTCATTGGTACCTTATCAACCATTTTTCTGTCCTTCACTCCTTGCGGCCGCCCGTCTTGCGTCAGCACAGTCAGGCACACACAAAAGAAAACAGGTCCCGAAGGGGAGCTTCGGAACCGTGCCACAATCATAGTTGCATGCTTATAGCAGATCGCCACGGCTGATTTCCAGAAAATTCGCATAAATGAAACCCAACCCGCTGGTACGTCAGGTGATGTGCGCCAAAACGGGGCAGAAGCGGGGACGTCGGGATTGACTTTGCAGCCAAGAACATATAGTGAACATTCTAATGAAGAAGTCGCTAACCGAACGTTTGGCCATCCTTTCAGACGCCGCGAAATACGATGCTTCCTGTGCTTCCAGCGGCACGGTGAAACGCGATTCGAGCAGAAGCGGCGGATTGGGTTCGACCGAGGGATCCGGCATCTGCCATGCCTATGCTCCGGATGGGCGGTGCATTTCGCTTCTGAAGATCCTGCTCACCAATTTCTGCATCTATGACTGCGCCTATTGCGTCAATCGCTCCTCTAGCAATGTCGAGCGGGCACGCTTCACCGCGGAGGAGGTCGTCTGGCTGACGCTCGAATTCTACCGCCGCAACTATATCGAAGGCCTCTTCCTGTCCTCCGGTATCATTCGCTCTTCCGATTACACGATGGAGGAGCTGGTCCGCATCGTGCGTGAGCTGCGGGTAACCCACAATTTCCGCGGCTATATCCATCTCAAAGCGATCCCTGAGGCGTCGCCGCATCTGATCGAGGAGGCGGGGCTTCATGCCGACAGGCTGTCGCTCAATATCGAACTGCCGACCGATAGCGGGATTTCCCGTTTCGCACCGGAGAAGAAGCCTGCCAGTATTAGGCGATCGATGGGGGACCTTCGGCTCAAGATCGAGGCGGCCAGTGAGCCGACATTAAAGACGAGGAAACGACAGCGTTTCGTCCCGGCCGGCCAGAGCACGCAGATGATCGTCGGCGCAGATGGGGCCAATGATGCGACGATCCTTGCGAGCAGCGGCCGGCTTTACAGCAGCTATGGCCTGAAGCGCGTCTATTACTCCGCCTTCAGCCCCATCCCCGACGCGTCGAAAAACCTGCCGCTGATCAAACCGCCGCTGATGCGAGAACACCGGCTCTACCAAGCAGACTGGCTGTATCGGTTCTACGGTTTCGGCATCGAGGAAATCACTGCAAACCAGGCGGGCGGCATGCTCGATCTCAATCTCGATCCGAAGCTTGCGTGGGCGCTTGCCAACCGGGGCGAATTTCCGGTCGACATCAACAAGGCCGAGCGCGAGCGGTTGCTGCGTGTTCCGGGTCTCGGCACCAGGACGGTGAAGGCGATCGTTTCGGCGCGCCGTTTTCGCCGCCTGCGGCTCGACGATCTCTCGCGGCTCGGCGTCTCGGTCAAGAAAGTTCAAGCCTTCATCTCAGCGGAAGGCTGGTCGCCCCGACGGCTGATCGACCGCCCGGACCTGCGCGCCATGTTTGAGCCGCAGCCTGAACAATTGTCGTTGCTGTGATGCGCAGGGTCGTGCTTGCGGGACGCGGAGATTTAGGCGAATGGCGGGATGCCGCGCGCGCCCTGGCAGCCGCCGGCATATTGCCCGAGGAGATCGACTGGCGCGAAAAAAGCGCTGAGGCCGATCTTTCGTTTCAACGCGATGCCATGCCGCCGGAGCCTGCGACATCACGCAAGCCGATGACGGTGCCGCCCGCTTTCATCGAGCTTGCGGAGACGGTTCTCTGCCATTCCGATCCGGCGCGATTTTCCCTGCTTTACCGTCTGCTCTGGCGGCTGCAATTGGACCGGCGACTGCTTGAAGTGGCTTCCGATGAGGATGTCGTGCGGGCCAGGCTGATGGCGAAGAATGTTCGGCGTGACGCGCACAAGATGACAGCCTTCGTCCGTTTCAAGGAAGTAGGTGCGGTATCATCGGCACGTCGAAAATTTATCGCCTGGTTCGAGCCGGACCATCATATCGTCAGACGCACGGCTCCCTTTTTCCAGCGGCGCTTCAACGACATGGACTGGCTGATTGCTACGCCCAAGGGGTCGGCCGCCTGGGAGGGCGAGCGCCTGACAATTGCCGACGAGCCGTGTGAAAAGCCCAATCTCAGCGATGCCACCAACGAGCTCTGGCGTACCTACTACGCCAATATCTTCAACCCGGCGCGATTGAAGGTGAAGGCGATGCAGGCGGAGATGCCGAAGAAGTACTGGAAGAACCTGCCGGAGGCGGATCTCATTCCTGGCTTGATTGCATCGGCCGAAAGCAAGGTGCGGGAGATGGCGGCGCGGGAGGCGACGCTATCGCTGCCGTTCCACGACCGCTTGCAGCAGGCGGCACGCAATCTCCCCGCAGAACCTGAGGCTCCAGCGGGCACGCTGGAAGCACTGCGCGCGGAAGCCGCCGTCTGCACGCGCTGTCCGCTGCATGCCAATGCCACCCAGACCGTGTTCGGGGAGGGGCCGCGCGATGCGCAGGTGATGTTTGTCGGCGAGCAGCCGGGCGACCAGGAGGATATTGCCGGCCGCCCCTTCGTGGGACCTGCCGGCAGGCTTCTCGATCAGGTGATAGCAGAGGCCGGCATCGACCGATCGAGGCTCTACGTCACCAATGCGGTCAAACATTTCAAGTATGAGCCGCGTGGCAAGCGGCGCATCCACCAGAAGCCCAATATGAGCGAGGTGAAGCATTGCCGCTGGTGGCTCGATCGGGAGTTGGCGCTGATTAAGCCGAAACTGATCGTCGCAATGGGGGCGACGGCGCTTGCGGCGCTGACCGACGTGAAAGAACAGCTGCAGGATGTCAGGGGAAGGGCGATGGCGATCGAAGGAGGGCGTACGCTCTTCGTCACCGTGCATCCATCCTATCTGCTGCGCATTCCTGACGAGCGGCTGAAGGCAGAGGAACTGGCGCGGTTTCGCGAGGATATGACGGAAATTCAGCGGCTTATGGTCTTAGGCGGATAAATTGATTCCGGCGAGATAGCGCCAGCGCCCATTAAGCGATGGCGCTATCTCGTTGTTTTTACGCAATCCAGCAAGACTGCGGCACAGTTCTGCTGGAATTGCTCTCATGTCAGGCGAAATAGCTCTGCAGCGGCCGGACTTCGAGATTGCCCGCCCTCAGCGCCTTGATCGCCTGAGCGGCGGCTTCGGCGCCGGCCATCGTCGTGTAATAGGGCACCTTCTGCATCAACGTCGCGCGGCGCAGTGACTTGGAATCCGAGATCGCCTTGTTGCCGTCCGTGGTGTTGATGACGAGCTGGACCTGGCGGTTGCGGATCGCGTCCTCGATGTGCGGACGGCCTTCCAGGACCTTGTTGATCTTGGTGGCGGTGATGCCGTTTTCGCCAAGGAAGCGGGCGGTGCCGCCGGTTGCCAGCACCTTGAAGCCTTCTTCGACGAGGATGCGGATCGCCGGCAGCACGCGCGCCTTGTCCTCATCACGCACGGAGACGAAGACTGTTCCATCACGCGGCAACTCGACGCCGGCGCCGAGCTGCGACTTGGCGAAGGCCAGGGCAAAATCGGTGTCGAGGCCGATCACTTCGCCGGTCGAGCGCATTTCCGGGCCGAGCAGCGTGTCGACGCCGGGGAAGCGGGCGAAGGGGAAGACGGCTTCCTTGACAGCGATGTGGGTGAGCTTACGCGGATTGGGCTTCTGCCCATAGGCGGCGAAGGTCGCGTCGAGCGTCTCGCCGGCCATGACGCGGGCGGCGATCTTGGCGATTGGCGCACCAATGGTCTTGGCGACAAAGGGCACGGTGCGCGAGGCGCGCGGATTGACTTCGAGCACGTAGACAGTGCCGTCCTTGATGGCGAACTGGACGTTCATCAGGCCGCCGACATTGAGCGCCTTGGCCATGGCTTTGGCCTGGCGCTCCAACTCGTCGAGCAGTTCGACCGGCAGCGAACGCGGCGGCAGCGAACAAGCGCTATCGCCGGAGTGGATGCCGGCTTCCTCGATATGCTCCATGATGCCGGCGACATAGACGTCGGTGCCATCGGAGAGGCAGTCGACGTCGACTTCGATCGCGTGAGTGAGGTAGCTGTCGAAGAGCAGCGGATTCTTGCCGAGCAGCGTGTTGATCTGGCCGGTCTTGTCGTTGGGATAACGCTGCTTGATATCCTCAGGCACCAGTTCCGGAACCGTATCGAGAAGGTAGGTCTGCAGTTGGCCTTCCGAATGCAGGATCTGCATGGCGCGGCCGCCGAGCACGTAAGACGGGCGCACGACGAGCGGGAAGCCGATTTCGGCGGCGACGAGGCGGGCCTGCTCGACCGAATAGGCGATGCCGTTGTTCGGCTGGTTAAGATCGAGTTTCATCAGAAGCTTCTGGAAGCGGTCACGGTCTTCGGCGAGGTCGATCGCGTCAGGCGCTGTGCCGAGGATCGGAATGCCGTTCTTCTCCAGCGCCTCGGCGAGCTTCAGCGGCGTCTGGCCGCCGAACTGGACGATGACGCCGACGACTTCGCCCTTCTCCTGTTCGGCGCGCAGGATCTCGATCACGTCTTCGGCCGTCAGCGGCTCGAAGTAGAGGCGATCCGACGTGTCATAGTCGGTCGAGACGGTTTCAGGGTTGCAGTTGATCATGATCGCTTCATAGCCGGCATCCTTCAGCGCGAAGGCGGCATGGCAGCAGCAATAGTCGAACTCGATGCCCTGGCCGATGCGGTTCGGGCCGCCGCCGAGGATGACGA
The DNA here is from genome assembly GCF_050587665.1 of Rhizobium sp. Nf11,1. Taxonomy (NCBI): domain Bacteria; kingdom Pseudomonadati; phylum Pseudomonadota; class Alphaproteobacteria; order Hyphomicrobiales; family Rhizobiaceae; genus Rhizobium; species Rhizobium sp. Nf11,1. The sequence goes on from NZ_JBOBHU010000023.1 coordinate 47,697, forward strand.
CCTTCTTGCGGTCGGAGACTTGAGCTTCCGAGCGGGCGGCGCCGACGAAGGGCGTCTCGTAGGTCGAATACATATAGGCCGTAGGCGAAGCGAATTCGGCCGCACAGGTGTCGATACGCTTGAAAACCGGACGCACGTTCAGGCTGTTGCGGAGTTCCGCGACTTCTTTCGGGCGCTTGCCGGTCAGGGTCGCCAGCCTCGCGTCGGAGAAACCCATGGCCTTCAGCATGCGCAGGTTCGCGGCATCGCCGGGCAGGCCATGCTCGCGGATGCGGGCTTCCATGTCGACGATATTCTTGAGTTCGGCAATGAACCAGGGATCGATCTTGCAGCCTTCATGCACCTCTTCGATGCTGAGGCCCTGGCGCAGCGCCTGGGCGACCATGCGCAGGCGGTCCGGCGTCGGCGTGCCGATGGCTGCGCGGATGGCGTTCTGGCTGGATTCGCCTTCTTCGAAATCGGGGATCTCGATTTCGTCGAGGCCGGTCAGGCCGGTTTCGAGGCCGCGCAGCGCCTTCTGCAGCGATTCGGCAAAGGTGCGGCCGATCGCCATGACTTCGCCGACCGATTTCATCGCCGTCGTCAGGACCGGCGAAGCGCCGGGGAATTTCTCGAAGGCGAAACGCGGGATCTTGGTGACGACATAGTCGATCGACGGCTCGAAGGAAGCCGGCGTTGCGCCCCCGGTGATGTCGTTTTCCAACTCGTCGAGCGTGTAGCCGATGGCGAGCTTCGCGGCGACCTTGGCGATCGGGAAGCCGGTGGCCTTGGAAGCGAGTGCCGAGGAGCGCGAGACGCGCGGGTTCATTTCGATGACGACGAGGCGGCCGTCCTTCGGATTGACGGCGAACTGGACGTTCGAGCCGCCGGTCTCGACGCCGATCTCGCGCAGCACCGCGATGGAGGCGTTGCGCATGATCTGGTATTCCTTGTCGGTCAGCGTCAGCGCCGGAGCGACGGTGATGGAATCGCCGGTATGAACGCCCATCGGATCGATGTTCTCGATCGAGCAGATGATGATGCAGTTGTCCGCCTTGTCGCGGACCACTTCCATTTCATACTCCTTCCAACCGAGCACCGATTCTTCGATCAGCACTTCAGTGGTCGGCGAAGCATCGAGACCGCCGCCGACGATCTCGAAGAATTCCGAGCGGTTGTAGGCAATGCCGCCGCCGGTGCCGCCGAGGGTGAAGGAGGGGCGGATGATCGCGGGCAGGCCGACATGGTCGAGTGCCTGGGCGGCGATCGCCATGGCATGGTTCAGGTAGCGCTGCTTGCGGTCGCTCTCGCCAAGATTCCACTGGTTTTCCAGCTCGTCCAGCGCCTTGTCGAGGTCGGGACCGGAGAGGCTTTCGCGCAGTTTGGTGCGCTCGGCTTCGTGCGTCTTGCGGTCCAAATCCTTGATGTCGGTGGCGTTCGCCAGCATCGAGCGCGGCGTTTCAAGGCCGATGCGTGCCATAGCCTCACGGAACAGCGCTCGGTCTTCGGCCATGTCGATGGCCGCCGGCTTGGCGCCGATCATCTCGACATTGTAGCGGTCGAGCACGCCCATGCGCTTCAGGGATAGGGCTGTATTCAGTGCCGTCTGGCCGCCCATGGTCGGCAGCAGCGCGTCCGGGCGCTCCTTGGCGATGATCTTCGCGACGACTTCCGGGGTGATCGGCTCGACGTAAGTTGCGTCTGCCAGCCCGGGGTCGGTCATGATCGTCGCCGGGTTGGAGTTGACGAGGATGACGCGGTAGCCTTCCTCTCTCAAAGCCTTACAGGCCTGGGTGCCGGAATAGTCGAATTCGCAAGCCTGGCCAATGACGATCGGTCCCGCGCCGATGATGAGGATCGATTTGATGTCTTGGCGCTTCGGCATGGCGATATCCATTTTCTGGCTGCGCAGAAAACCGGCCAGGGTGGGAGATCACCGGGTCGGTTGCGCATGCTGGGTCTTTTCAGGCTAGAAGCGGCTTATAGGCAAATGTATTTGCAAACGGAACCCCATAAATCGCGGAATCGACAGGAATTCGAACCGGCGCGGACGCCTATTCCCGGCCGGGGATGACGAGTGCCCGGATTTCGCCACTGCGCGCCGGATTGACGATCGCGTCTGGGGCTTCTGCAAGCCCAATCCTGCGCGAGATCAACGGCTCGACCTTGATCCTGCCGGAGGCGATCAGATCGGCGGCGCGGCCATGGGTGAAGGGGTTGACGAAGGAGCTTATCAGCCTGACTTCGCGAAACAGCAGGTCAAAGGGCTCGATCTCGATTTTTGCCCCCTGCGGCATCACGCCGAGAATGACGGCAGTGCCGCCGCGGCGGGCAAGCCGCGGCGCCTGTTGCATGGTTTCAGCGACGCCGGCGCATTCGAAGACGACGTCGGCGCCGCGGGGCAGCAATCCGTCTGCGGCGGTGATGCGGGCAACGATATCGCCGTCGCCTGGATCGGCCGTTGCCGTGGCGCCGAGGATTTCGGCCAAGCGTCGTTTTTCGGCGCTGCGCGTCACCAGAATGACGCGGGTGGCGCCGGCGAGCCTTGCTAGTTGAACCGTGAGCAGGCCGATCACGCCGCCGCCGAGTACGATGACTGAAGCGCCGGTATGCAGCCCGGCGAGATCGACGCCGTGGATGCAGCAGGCGAGTGGTTCGCAGAAGGCGCCGTGGAGCGGATCAAGATCGGTCGGCAGCGCGAAGGCCTGGCTTTGCGGCATGCAGACATAATCGGCAAAGCCGCCGTCGCGGTGAATGCCGATCGCCTGCAGGTTCCGGCAGAGATTGACTCGGCCGCGTCGGCATTCCTCGCAGCCGCCGCAGGAAATGTTCGGATCGCCGGTGACACGCATGCCGGGGCGGAAATCGGTCACATCAGGTCCGACGGTCTCGACGATGCCGGCGAATTCATGGCCGAGCGTCACCGGCGGCTTCGACGGAAATTCGCCGTGGAAGATATGGCGGTCGGTGCCGCAGATCCCACAGGCCTCGATTCGGACGAGCAATTCAGCCGGGCGCGGTGTCGGTTTTTCGACTTCACAAAGCTGCAACTGTCCTGTCGCTTGCAGGCGCACCGCCTTCATCGCCATCTCCTCCCGCATTCTCCACTTCTATCAGGAAGAGCGAAAGCAGGAGTCGCGTCAAGCGGTTGACGCATCTTCTTTACGTGATGGGAGACGCATGGCTGGGGCCGATGGGCTGAGGGAACAATATCCCGTCCGTCAAGTTTGCAGCCGAGGAGCCGTGCAACCGCCTATTATTGCATGCGGTTGAAGCCGCTGGAATTCCTCCTGCTGACGGTTATATAAATTCATTGATGACAAGCATCGGGATTGGCGGGGAGAACGAAGATGGAATGGAGAGGCCGGCGTCAGTCCGACAATGTCGAGGATCGTCGCGGCGAGCCCACCGGCGGCGGTTTTGGCCGCGGCGGTGGTTTCAGCTTTCCCTCAGGTGGCGGTGTTCGCCGCGCCGGCGGTGGCTTGAGCATCGGCACGATCATCTTCCTCGTCGTCATCTATCTGATCTTCAAGGCGATGGGCATCGACCTGATGCAGGTGCTGGACACCGGGGGCATATCCAGCGGCCCCGGCTACGAGCAGAGCGAATCCGGCGCCCGCACCCCCGCCAATGACGAAATGACCGCTTTCGTGCGGACCGTCCTTGCCGAGACCGAGGATACCTGGAACGGCATTTTCCAGGCACAGGGCCGGGATTACGAGGAGCCTCGGCTCGTACTCTTCTCCGACCAGACGCAGTCGGCCTGCGGCTTCGCCTCTGCCGCGACCGGTCCGTTCTATTGCCCTGGAGATCATAAGGTCTATCTCGATACGGCCTTCTTCCAGGAGCTGTCCGATCGCTTCGGCGCATCTGGCGATTTTGCCGAAGCCTATGTCGTTGCGCATGAGGTCGGCCATCACGTGCAGAACCTGCTCGGCATCCTGCCGAAGTTCAACCAGGCCCGTCAGCGCATGAGCGAGGAGGAGGCCAACAAGATGTCGGTCCGCGTCGAGCTGCAGGCCGATTGCTTCGCCGGCATCTGGGGCAAGTATACCCAGCAGAAGGGTATCCTGGAGGCGGGCGATCTCGAGGAGGCGCTGAATGCCGCACAGCAGATCGGCGACGATACGCTGCAGAAGCGCTCGCAAGGTTACGTCGTGCCCGAGAGTTTCAACCACGGCACCTCGGCGCAGCGCGTCAGATGGTTCAAGCGCGGTTTCGACAGCGGACAGCTGACGGCGTGTGATACGTTTTCGGGGCCGGTTTGAAATGCCCCCCTCATCCGCCTGCCGGCACCGTCTCCCCGCATGCGGGGCGAAGGGGATATGCCGCGGCCTCTCGGTTTCCCGCTCAAGTCTCGTATGGCACCTTCCCTCGCCCCGTTTACGGGGAGAGGGTTAGGGTGAGGGGCTGTACCCCACCTCGCGCCTTACCTCACTATCCATATGCTGCAGCATATGCTCCGGATAACGCCCGCCCGCGGCCGCATCCTTCGGGACGGCGCGTTCGATGGCTGCGAAATCCTCCGGAGATAATTGCACCGCGCGGGAGCCGAGCGCCTCGGTCAGTTGAACGCGGCGGCGGGCGCCGATGAGGGGAACAATATCCTTCCCCTTGGCGGCGACCCAGGCGATGGCGATCTGGGCGACCGAGACACTCTTTGCCTGGGCGATCTCGCGCAGCTTGTCCACCAGCGCGAGATTCTGATCGATATTGCCTTCCTGGAAGCGCGGGCTATGGGTACGGAAGTCCCCAGCGGCGGCCTGGCCCTTCTGCCAGTGGCCGCTGATCAGGCCGCGCGAAAGCACACCGTAAGCGGTGACCGAAATACCGAGTTCACGCGTCGTCGGCAGGATGCGATCCTCGATCCCGCGCGAGATCAGTGAATATTCGATCTGCAGATCGACGATCGGGGCGGTGGCTGCGGCGCGGCGGATCGTGTCGGCGCCGACTTCCGACAGACCGATATGTCTGACGTAACCGGCCTGATCAAATCGGCGATGGCGCCGACTGTGTCCTCGATCGGCACATCCGGATCCAGGCGGGCAGGGCGGTAGATATCGATATAGTCGACGCCGAGGCGCTGCAGCGTGTAGGCGAGGAAGTTCTTCACGGCGGCCGGGCGGGCATCAATGCCGCTCCATCCCCCCGCGGGATCGCGAAGTGCGCCGAACTTGACGCTGAGGACGGCGTCTTCGCGCCTGCGGCCCTTCAATGCCTCACCGATCAGCGTTTCGTTATGGCCCATGCCGTAGAAATCGCCGGTGTCGAGCAGGTTGATGCCGGCATCGAGCGCGGCATGGATCGTCGCAATGCTCTCCGCGCGGTCGGCGGGACCATACATGCCCGACATGCCCATGCAGCCGGGGCCAATGGCCGAGACATCGGGTCCGGTCTGTCCTAAACGATAGGTCTGCATTGTCTTCTCCTTTATTGCGCCGTGGCGGCGTGATCGGGCAGCCGCGCCGGCGCGACGCCGTCGAGGCTGTTCTACCGTCTTCGCATCCGGGCGATAATCGGACGGAGTGGAACAGGCTGTGCGGGGAAATGCACAATGAGTGTTCCGCTTGGATTGATCTGGATGCCGTCGCGGCGATTGCAAGGGAGTTTTATCGCTACGATTCGCCGGAACGACGGCGCACGTCTAGCGGTTGAGGCCCTGACGATTTTCCCGTAGAACTCCTGAGATGCTTCCAGTTGTTCACCGATTGTTTCAGCTTCTTTTCTGAGCTATGTCACTTTCCGGCGACGGAGATCGTCTTTTCAGAAACAGCTGCTGTAGAGATGCCTCATGCTTGATCCGAGATTCGTTCGCCGCGGCCTTTTCCTGGTCTTCGTCATCCTCTTCCTCGACATTATCGGCATCGCCATCATCATGCCGGTGCTGCCCGCCTATCTGGAGCAGCTGACCGGCGGCAGCGTCAGCGATGCGGCGATTGATGGCGGCTGGCTGATGCTCGTTTATGCCGGCATGCAGTTCCTGTTCGCGCCGTTGCTGGGAAACCTGTCCGACCGCTTCGGCCGCCGGCCGATCCTTCTGCTTTCGGTGCTGACCTTCGCCATCGACAACTTCATCTGCGGCATCGCCACCAGCTTCTGGATGCTGTTCGTCGGCCGCGTGCTTGCCGGCATCAGCGGCGGCAGCTTCGCCACCTGCTCGGCCTATATCGCCGATATCAGCACGGAGGAGAACCGCGCGAAGAACTTCGGACTGATCGGCATCGCCTTCGGCGTCGGCTTTACCATCGGCCCTGTCATTGGCGGATTCCTCGGGGAATTCGGCCCACGCGTGCCCTTCCTCGGCGCTGCCGCTTTGTCGCTTCTCAATTTCATCGCCGCCTGCTTTCTGCTGCCGGAAACGCTGGAGGCGAAAAACCGCCGCCGCTTCGAGTGGAAACGCGCCAACCCCCTCGGCGCGCTGCGCCAGATGCGCCATTACCCTGGCATCGGCGGGGTCAGCCTCGTCATGTTCCTGTTTTTCCTGGCGCATGCCGTTTATCCCTCGGTCTGGTCCTTCGTCTCCACCTACCGCTACGGCTGGAGCGAGGGCCAGATCGGCCTGTCGCTCGGCATTTACGGCATCGGTGCTGCGCTCGTCATGGGCCTTGTCCTGCCGCGGATCGTGCCTGTGCTTGGCGAGTGGAAGACCGCGCTTCTCGGCCTCTGTTTCTCGGCTGCAGGCTTGACCGGCTATGCCTTCGCCTGGGAGGGCTGGGTGGTCTATGTCGTCATCGTGGCGACCGTCATCGAAAACGTCGCCGATCCGGCGCTGCGCAGCATTGCCGCCGGCAAGGTGCCGCCTTCGGCGCAGGGCGAGTTGCAGGGCGCGCTGACCAGCCTCAGCAGCATCACCACCATTGTCGGGCCATTGATCTTCACGCAAATGTTCGGCTATTTCACGCGGCCTGAGGCGCCCGTCACCTTTGCCGGTGCGCCTTATCTCACGGCTGCTGTGCTCATTGTTGTGGCCGCCGGGATATTTCTCACGAGGGTTCGAGCCGGGGAGCCGGCCGAGGCGCTGGAAGGTGTGGGCTGAACCAATCAGAAATGGTGATGGTATGATGAATTTTTCATCATCTGCCTGTTTTGGGGTAGTTCTTTGCGGGGCTTTGATTTAAGCCCGAGTGATATTTTTGCGCCCACTACGCGGCGTTGCAGATCTCAATCACAGGACTGGTGTCATGGACACGCCGATCGACGCGCGCAGCCTTGCGCCGACAAACGATAATCGTTGGGGTGCGCATTTTCGTGCAACACTGGCGCTCGGCATTCCGCTGATCGGCGCACAGCTCGCTCAGCTCGGCATCAATACCACCGACGTGATGATCGTCGGCCGCCTCGGCGCCGAGCATCTGGCAGCGATGGTGCTGTCGGCTCAATTCCTCTTCACCATCCTCATCTTCGGTTCGGGTTTTGCCATCGCCGTCATTCCGATGGTGGCGCAGGCCTATGGCCGCGGCGACGTCGTCTCTGTGCGCCGATCGCTGCGCATGGGTCTGTGGGTGGTGATTGGATATTGGGCCGTCATGCAGCCCGCCTTCTTCAATTCCGAGCAAATCCTGCTCTTCGCGCAGCAGAAGCCGGAGGTAGCCAAGCTCGCGCATGGCTATATCATGATCGGTCAGTTCGGCGTGCTGCCGGCACTGCTCTTCAACGTGATGCGCGCGCTGGTCAGCGCCATCGGCAAGGCAGGCATCATCCTCAACGTCACCATCGTGACGCTGGTGATGAACGCGTTCTTCGCCTATGCCCTCGTGCTCGGCCATTTCGGCTTTCCGGCGATGGGGCTCGAGGGTGCGGCGATCGTATCGGTCGTGGTGCAGACGGCTGGTTTCCTCTTCATCCTTGCCTTCGTGCAGAGGCGGGAGGAGACGCGCCGCTACGAGATCTTCGTGCGGTTCTGGAAGCCCGACTGGCATGCGCTGCTGGAAGTCATCCGGCTCGGTTTCCCGATCAGCGTCACTATCCTTGCCGAGGTCAGCCTGTTCACGGTGGCCTCGCTGCTGATGGGCTATATCGGCACGATCGAACTCGCCGCCCACGGCATCGCCCTGCAATGGGCTTCGATCGCCTTCATGATCCCGCTAGGCCTCAGCCAGGCGGCGACGGTGCGCGTGGGCGTCGCCCACGGGCAGGGCGATTATGACGGGCTGGTGCGGGCTTCGATCATGGTGTTCATCCTCGGCTGCGCCATTTCGGCGGTGGGCTCGGTGCTCTTTGCCACAATGCCCCAATTCCTCGGCAGCTGGTTCCTCGACGTCAGTTCGCCCGAGGCGCCCGAGGTGCTCTCCTATGCCGGGCCGCTGATCGTCGTTGCCGGGCTTTTCCAACTGGTCGACGGGCTGCAGGTGATCGCTAATGGACTGCTGCGCGGCCTGAAGGACGCGCGCGTGCCGATGATCATGGCGCTGATAGCTTACTGGCCGATTGGCTTCTTCCTAGCCTGGGCCTTCGCTTTTCCGTTGGGTCTGGGCGGCATCGGCATCTGGTTCGGCTTCCTCGTAGGGCTGGCGGCGGCCGCCGCCATGCTCTGCGGACGCTTCTATCTTCTCGTTCGCCGGGAGGGCGCGATCGCCGGCGTCTGAGCCGGCGTCCTTGCCCTCAGGCCGCGACAGGCTTGTAACTGCCGATATCGGCTCGAATGCCGAGACGCGAGAACATTTCCTGCGGATCGAAATTTGCGGCCTTGTGGGCGGCCGTCACGGCTGCTCGCGCACGCTCGACGACTTCGGTATTTTTCCATTCGGCGATGGTAACGAAATTGAATTCGCCGGGACCTGAGACCTGCTCCAGCACCCGGTGATCGATGAAGCCCTCCTGTGCCTCCAGCAGCTTGTGGGTCATCATCACTTTGACAAGAAATTCCTCACGCGCCGCCGCCGGCACGATGAACTTGTCGACACAATAGAAAGCTCCGCTCATCTATATCTCCTGCATCGGATCTGCGGGTTGTTCTGTAATTCCTCAAGCATGGTTGAGGTCAATAGTGAAAGGGCAGGGGCCGGTCGAATGTCCATTCCTTTCCTGTTTCGGGGACATTGTCCAAGCTTGATGCAACGGTGCGCCAGAAGCGGTTGCTGGCTCGGCTTCAAGGAACGACAGAGCAGGCATTGCGTGCAGCTTCAACGTCGGGTGCGTCGATGAGCGATTGGACAAGTCGATCTCAGCCAAGATCGCTCCAAGCCGCGGCTAGAAGTTCTTTCTTGCCTTCTGTCTCCCTGCTATCCTGGAAGTGAGGAGACCGCGCCATGAGCGAGAACCGAAAGCTGGCTGCAATCCTGGCCGCAGACGTGGTCGGGTACAGCCGGCTTGCCGGCGCCGATGAGGACCGCACCCTGGCGAGGTTACGGGCACTGCGCAGCGATCTCATCGATCCGACGATCGCCGTGCACCATGGCCGGGTGGTGAAGCGCACCGGCGATGGTGCGCTGGTCGAGTTCCGCAGCGTGGTGGACGCCGTGCGCTGTGCCATTGAGGTGCAGAACGGTATGCTGGAGCGCAATGACGGCGTGCCGCAGGACCGTCGCATCGAGTTTCGGATCGGTATTCATCTGGGCGACGTCGTGGAGGAAAGCGATGGCGATCTGATGGGCGACGGCGTCAACATCGCCTCGCGATTGGAGGGCGTCGCCGCGGCAGGCGCGATCTGCCTGTCCGAGGATGCCTATCGCCAAGTCAAGGCGAGGCTCGACCTCTCGGTCAGCGATCTCGGCAACACGCAACTCAAGAACATTGCCGAACCGATCCGCGTCTATTCGCTGCAAGTCGGCAGCGCCGGGACCAATGCAGCCGCCACCTCGGAAACCGCAACGAGTCCACCTGCGAGGGCAACGTCGCCGAAGCTGTCGATCGCCGTCCTGCCCTTCGCCAACATGAGCGGTGACGCCGAACAGGACTACTTCGCCGACGGCATCTCGGAAGACATCATCACGGCGCTATCGAAGTTGTCGCAGCTCTTCGTCATCGCCCGCAATTCGTCATTTACCTTCAAAGGCAGGAACGTCCACGTGCAGGAGGTGGGCACGAAGCTCGGCGTGCGGCATGTTCTTGAGGGCAGTGTGCGCAAAGCAGGCAACAGGGTACGCATCACCGCGCAGCTCATCGACGCGACCACCGGCGGGCATCTATGGGCGGAGCGGTTCGATCGAGACCTGACCGACATTTTCGCGGTTCAGGACGATGTCACGCAGCAGATCGTCGACGCACTGGCGGTCAACCTGACAGAAGGTGATCGGAAAAGGCTGGTGCCGGGCCAGACCGGTCAGCCCGAGGCCTATGACTGCTTCCTGCGTGGCCGGGAGCTGTGGCACCGGCTGACGAAGCAAACGAACAGCGACGCCCGCGATCTTTTGCAACATGCCGTCGAACTGGACCCCAACTTCGCCTCGGCACATGCTTTTCTCGCCCTTACCCATGGGCTCGACTACCTGAACCGGTGGAGCGCGTCGCCGCAACGCTCGCTCCAGCAGGCCGAAGAGGCTGCGATGCTGGCGGTGGCGCGGGATGAGAGCGACCCCGTGGCGCACTGGGCATTGAGTGTCGTCAGGCTTTACTCACGGCAGCACGATAGAGCCATAGGCGAGGCCGAGCGTGCGATAGGCCTCAACCCGAACTTCGCCGAAGGGCAGGTCAGCCTCGGCGAGGCACTTCTCTATTCAGGCAGATCCCACGAGGCACTCGCCTGTTTCGATCGGGCGAGGATCTTGAACCCGTATTTTCCGGATGTCGTTCTCCACTTTCAGGCCTGGGCCTGGTTTCAACTGCGAAGGTACGAAGAGGCCGTTGAATTGTTGATGCAGCGCGTGAGCCGCAATCCCGTCACCGACGTCTCGCGCGCGCTTCTGGCCGCCTGTTACGGACACCTCGGCCGGTTCGAAGAGGCTCGGGCGACGTGGCAAGAGGTGCTGCGCGTTAATCCCGACTTCTCCTTGGAATACCGCCGCAAAGTCTTGCCCTTCAAGAACCCCGCCGATTTCGATCTCGCCATGGAGGGGCTACGCAAGGCCGGTGTCGTACAATGATGAGTGATCAATGCCCGATCTTGAACCTGTTCGCCATTTCGGCGGAAGATGAACAACAGCCGGTGCCGGCGTAACCACCACCTCCAGCGCAATCTGCCATCAAGGTCTGCTTTCAGGAAGCTGCGAAGTCGCCCTCTACTTGCGGCGCAAAGCAGCTCTATCCTTCAACAAAGAAAAAAGACGCTATGGGCAAGCAGATAGCGGTCCTTTCTCTGATAGCTGTCTTTCAAGTTTCAAGAGATGCCACATTACGTTGGTGGCTGCCGGTTTGGCAGAGTTTGCGAAACCGGCACTTCTTGAACTAGCGCTCTGCAAGCGCCGGTTCGCCCTTCTTCTCGCGCACCATGTTGACGAAGCGGCGGAAGAGATAATGGCTGTCCTGCGGGCCGGGAGAGGCTTCCGGATGGTGCTGGACGGAGAAGACCTGCTTGCCAAGCACGCGCAGGCCGCAATTGGTGCCGTCGAAAAGCGAAATATGAGTCTCTTCAACGCCGTCGGGCAGCGACTTCGAGTCGACCGCGAAGCCGTGGTTCATCGAGACGATCTCGACCTTGCCCGTCGTGTGATCCTTGACCGGGTGATTGGCGCCGTGATGGCCCTGGTGCATCTTTTCGGTCTTGGCGCCCAAGGCGAGGCCGAGCATCTGGTGGCCGAGGCAGATGCCGAAGACCGGAATATCGGTCTTAACAAGCGTCTTGATGACAGGCACGGCATATTCGCCGGTTGCCGCCGGATCGCCGGGGCCGTTCGAGAGAAAGATCCCGTCCGGCTGTAAGGCGAGCACGTCTTCGGCGCTCGTTGTTGCCGGCACGACGGTCACCTTGCAGTCGAGGCCGGCAAACAGGCGCAGGATGTTGCGCTTGACGCCGTAATCGAGGCAGACGACGTGATATTTCGCATCCGCCGCACCGAGTTCGCCGTAACCCTGGTTCCAGACCCACGGCGTCTGCGCCCATTGTGAGGACTGGCCGGACGAGGCGATCTTGGCAAGATCGAGACCTTCCAGGCCGCTCCAGGCCTTGGCTTCGGCCTTCAGCGCCTCGATGTCGAAGACGCCGTTGGCGTCGTGGGCGATCACCGCGTTCGGGGCGCCGTTCTCGCGGATCCAGGCGGTGAGCGCACGCGTGTCGATGCCGCAAAGGCCGATGATGCCGCGGGCCTTGAGCCACTGGTCGAGATGCTTGGCGGCGCGGTAGTTCGAGGGGTCGGTGATGTCGGCCTTGAAGATGACGCCGACGGCGCCGTGGCGGGCGGCAGGCGTCAGGTCCTCGATATCTTCGTCGTTGGTGCCGATATTGCCGATGTGGGGAAAGGTGAAGGTGACGATCTGGCCGAGATAGGAGGGGTCGGTCATGATCTCTTCGTAGCCGGTCAGCGCCGTGTTGAAGACGACTTCAGCCTGGACCTTGCCGGTGGCGCCGATGCCCTTGCCTTCGATCACCGTGCCGTCGGCAAGAACGAGCAGGGCGGTCGGCTTTTCGGTTGTCCAGGGTGCTGTTGCGGTCATCTTCATCCCGTTTCCGGCGGCCGATGCGCTTAGCCGCGCTCGTCGCCATTTGATCTCGCAGACGTGTCGGCACGGCAATGCCGCGCGCTTCAGGCCTGATCACGAATTTTGGTGCAGGTGGCGGTAAATAGCCACGCAATCGCTGAGCGTCAATCTTTGTAGCCGGGATTGCGGCCGTTTTCTTGCGCTTTATCGCGCCGATCGCGCAATTTATTTGATCCGTCGCATCGGCGTGGTTTATGAAGCGGCATCAAAAAAGGAGTGAAGACATGCTGCGCGATCAACTCGCCACCCATCTGAAAGAGGCGATGAAGGCCAAGGATTCGGAGCGGCTGTCGACCGTTCGGCTGATTCAGGCGGCGATCAAGGACCGCGACATCGCCAATCGCGGTACCGGCAAGGAGCAGGCGAGCGACGACGAGATTCTGCAGATCCTCGCCAAGATGGTGAAGCAGCGCGACGAATCGGCAAAGATCTATGAGGAGAATTCCCGACCGGAGCTCGCTGCCAAGGAGCGTGCGGAAATCGCCGTCATTCAGGACTTCATGCCGAAGCAGCTTTCCGACGGCGAAGTGCGCGCCAATATCTCGGCGATCATCACCGACACGGGTGCTGCCGGCGTCAAGGACATGGGCAAGGTGATGGCGGCGCTCAAGGAGCGTTATGCCGGCCAGATGGATTTCGCCAAGGCATCGGCAACCGTCAAGGAGCTTTTGAACGGATAAGCCTCAGATGGCCCGTCTCGCCTGCGGCTCTTCACGGACCGCAGGTCCGAGCACGGCCTCGGCGGCGGCATCGACGATCGCAAACTTCGCCGCCTGGTAGTTCCAATATTCGAGGATAAAGCGCCGGGACAGCCAGAAGTCGCCCTTGCGCGAAGGTTCTGTCCAGCCGACGCTTTCCATGGTCGTGGCCTGGGTCAGAAGCCGCTTCAGGTGGGTATTGGAAATCATGAATTGCTCGCGGAGCTCCCGGAGCGACAGTGGGCCGATAACGACGCGCTCGGCCGCCCGAGGAAATTGCGGAAGGCGGGAGATCAGGTAATCCATCACCAGTCCGCCGGAATTCGCCCAGTTGAAGAGGTTGAAGGTGGGGCCCGGATTGCGCACGTACTCACTGCCGATGATCGCCCTTGCGATCCGCGGCTGAATCGCAGCCATTGTCGCGGAGGGGTCGGCGGTGATCTGGTCGGCGCGTTCGCCGCCGTCGAGGCTGTCGAGGATCATCATATGGGTGACGAGCCATCGGATGAAATGCTGTTCGGCGATTTCGGTCGGTTCCAGATAGCGTGTGCGCTTGTCAGGTCCAGGCACCACACGCAGGAAACGATAGGCCAGCATTTCCTGCATGAAGGCCGCGGCCGTGTTGCGGCTGGCGATGTCATTCTTGACTGCGAAATCGACAAAGCGGCCGGAATAGAGGCTACCGCTCTGGCCGTCGTCAGGATGACCGTAATGAAGTGCGAAGCCGGCATGGGCCATCAACCAGCGCTGCTGCGCGGCGAAAATCGATGCGATGCGCGGGCTCTCGCGATAGATCGCAAGCAGTTGATTGGCGCAATGGAGGATCGCAGCGAGAAAGCGATCGTCTGCTGCAAGATTTTCCGCGGTGAAAGCCATTGGGAAGGGTCCAGGAGTTCGGCGCAACATCTTTCATTCACGCGCCGTCTGTCAACGGTTCCGTCGATAAGCGGTTAATTTCAAAGGGAGAGTTGGCAACTGAGCCTAAAATTTAAGAAGGCAGGAGCTGGGGGCGCTCCTGCCTTCTTGCTCTTTGCTTCCGCCGGCAACGCAGGGCTGAGGCCCAAGCCGGAGGGTATTTGCAAAGGCACCCTTGCGAAGCGGCGCCGGGGGTAGGGATGGTGCTTCGCTCGGGGATCGCTTTGTTGAGATCAAACCTATTGCGGTGCGGCCGTCTGTTCAAATTACAAAAAAATAATGATTGCCGAAAAAGGCGCTTCGAGAGGACTTCGAAGCGAAGGTTCGACAAGCGCCGCGAGGATAAGGGCGCCCAAGCGGCGGCTGCGATAAGTGACTGTTTTGGAAAGATTTAATTCAACTCGGTCGAACGATCTCGCTCATGCCGAAGCACCTCCAGTGCCCGGCTTCACAGACGTTCGGCGACAATAATGTCGCACCCTGTCGCAGGGGTCGGTCACGAGTTGTTGATTGGATAACTGGCGCCGCGGACGTCGGGTGCACTTGCCTGTGAATAGCGGGTTTTCCTGACGAGTTTCGTGGCATGGTGCGGCAAAGCAGCTTATATGGAGCTTGGCCAAGAGGGATAAATGCGCTTTTCGAACACCTTTCTCGATGAGATCCGCGACCGCGTTCCGATTTCGAACGTGATTGCGCGCCGCGTCAGCTGGGACAAGCGTAAGACCAATGTCTCGCGGGGCGACTACTGGGCCTGCTGCCCTTTCCATGGCGAGAAATCGCCGAGCTTCCACTGCGAGGACCGAAAGGGTCGGTATCACTGCTTCGGCTGCGGCGTCACCGGCGATCACTTCCGCTTTCTGACGGAGCTGGAGGGCTTGAGTTTTCCTGAGGCGGTGCAGCAGATCGCCGACATGGCCGGCGTGCCGATGCCGCTTGCCGATGCCGCGATGGAGAAGCGCGAGAAGGAGCGCGGCTCGCTGATCGACGTCATGGAAATGGCGACCAGCTTCTTCCAGGACCAGCTGCAGACGGCCAATGGCGCAAAGGCGCGCGCCTATTTGCGCGATCGCGGGCTGACGGGGCGTACCATCGAGACCTTCCGACTCGGTTATGCGCCTGACAGCCGTAATGCGCTGAAGGAATTCCTCGCGGGCAAAGGCGTTTCCAAGGAGCAGATCGAGGCCTGCGGCCTGGTTGTTCATGAAAACGTGCCGGTCTCCTACGACCGTTTCCGCGACCGCATCATGTTCCCGATTCTTTCGTCCCGGGAAAAGGTGATCGCCTTCGGCGGCCGCGCTATGTCATCAGATGCGCCGGCGAAATATCTGAACTCCAACGAGACTGAGCTCTTCCACAAGGGCAATGTCCTTTACAATTTCGCCCGAGCGCGCCGCGCCATACAAGGGCTTGGCCGCGGCGATCAGGATGACAATGCGAGCGGCACCATCATCGCCGTCGAAGGCTATATGGACGTGATCGCGCTCTATCAGGCCGGTATCGAAAACGCCGTTGCGCCGCTCGGCACTGCGCTCACCGAAAACCAGCTCGAGCTGCTCTGGAAGATGGTGCCGCAGCCGGTGCTCTGCTTCGATGGCGACGGCGCCGGCATTCGCGCCGCCAATCGCGCCGCCGAGCTGGCGCTGCCGCATCTGAAACCCGGCCGTTCCGTCCGCTTCGCGCTTCTGCCTGACGGCAAGGATCCGGACGACCTCGTGCGCGACGAGGGACGCGCGCCTTTCGACAAGGTGATGAGTCAGGCAAAGCCGCTTTCGGAGATGCTGTGGAGCCGGGAGATCAACACCGGCAAGTTCGATACGCCCGAGGCGCGCGCCGAGCTCGAAGCGCGGCTGAAGCAGCTCGTCGCCGTCATCGCCGACGAGAATGTGCGCCGTCATTACCAGCAGGATATTCGCGACCGGCTGAATGCCTTCTTCCAGCCGCAGTTCCAGAACCGCAACGGTGGCGGGCGGCGCGGTTTCAGCAGCAGCCCCCGGAACGCCCGCGACAATGCGGCCAAGGCAGGACCGAAAAGCCCCAGCCTGATTTCCGATCGGCTCGCCCGCTCGGGCCCCGTGCGCGGACACCGGGACAATACGGCGTTGCGCGAAAGCGTGCTTGCGCTCACCATCGTCAATCATCCGGCCCTGATGATCGATGATTATGATGAAATCGCCGCGATTGAATATGACAGCCGCGAGCTGCAGCGGCTCTGGTCGGCGATGCTTGGCGCAGCCGCTGCCGTCGCCGGTCCGCATCTGACGCGCGAATATCTGACTGAGCGGCTGGAATTCGAAGGTTTCGGTCCGCTCATCAAGAGTCTCGACCAGCAGGTGCGCAATGCGAGGCTCTGGACGGCAACCGAGGAGGCGGCGATGGAGGATGCTCGTGAAGGCTATCGTCAGGCGCTCGCCTTCCACAAACGGGCGAAGGCGCTGCGCCGGCAGAAGATGGAACTCGAACGCGAGATTGCGCTGGCGACCGAAGCCGGCGACGGCGAGGCAATCATTCAGCTGATACGGGCGCAGCAGGAAGTGCATCTCGAAGGCGTACGCCTCGAGAACCAGGAGGCGATTATCGACGGCTTCGGCGTGCTTTCCGGCCGTGTCAAAGGGGCGGCGAACCACTGATGCCGCTCAGCAAACGCAATGAGCCCGGTTTTTCCGCTTCCGATACGCTGTTTTCCGCCGGCCGCTCGCCGCTCGACATCCTGAAACAGGTCTATGGTTATTCCTCCTTCCGCGGCAAGCAGCAGGAGGTGGTCGAGCACGTGGTTTCAGGCGGCGATGCCGTGGTGCTCTTTCCGACAGGTGCAGGCAAATCGCTCTGCTTCCAGATCCCGGCGCTTTGCCGTGACGGCGTCGGCATCGTCGTTTCGCCGCTGATTGCGCTGATGCGCGATCAGGTGGAGGCGATGAAGCAGCTCGGCATCAGGGCTGCGGCACTCAATTCGTCGCTGTCGCGCGAGGAGTTCGTCGAGGTTCGCCGTGCGCTTTCGGCTGGAAAGCTCGACCTTCTCTACGTCACGCCCGAGCGCATCCTGACGGACGGTTTTCGCGAGCTGGTCGCCAGTGAGAAGATTGCGCTGTTTGCGATCGACGAGGCCCATTGCGTCTCGCAATGGGGCCATGATTTCCGCCCGGAATATCGCGAGCTCGGCCGGCTCGGCGAACAGTATCCCGGCGTGCCCCGCGTGGCATTGACGGCAACGGCCGACCCGCACACGCGTGACGATATCATCGAGCGGCTGGGGCTGGGCAATGCCGAAATCTTCACCACCAGCTTCGACCGGCCGAATATTGCCTATGAAATCGTCGAGCGCGACCAGCCGCGCCAGCAGCTGCTGCGCTTCCTCTCCGGCCATAAGGGCAACAGCGGCATCGTCTATTGCCTGTCGCGCGCCAAGGTCGAGGATACGGCCGAGTGGCTGAACGGGCAGGGCATCCGCGCGCTGCCCTATCACGCCGGCATGGACCGGGCGGTTCGCGACGCCAATCAGGACGCTTTCCTCAAGGAGGAAAACCTCTGCCTGGTCGCGACCGTCGCCTTCGGCATGGGCATCGACAAGCCGAATGTGCGCTATGTCGCCCATCTCGACCTGCCGGGTTCGGTGGAGGCCTATTATCAGGAAACCGGGCGCGCCGGCCGAGACGGGTTGCCGTCCGAGGTCTGGATGGCCTATGGCATGGCCGACGTTATCCAGCGCCGCCGCATGATCGACGAGGGCAACGCCGCAGACGAAATCAAGCGGGTCGAGCGCGCCAAGCTCAACGCCTTGCTGGCGATCTGCGAAACCGCCTCCTGCCGTCGGCAGGCGATCCTTGCCCATTTCGGCGAGGCGCATGCCGGCCAATGCGGCAATTGCGACACCTGCCTGAAGCCGGTCGAGACCTGGGATGGCACGGAAGCGGCGATCAAGGCGCTGGCCGCGGTCTACCGCACCGGCGAGCGGTTCGGCGCCGGTCATGTCATCGATGTGCTGGTCGGTAACATCAACGAAAAGACCGAGCGTTTCGGTCATGTCGATATGCCGGTCTTCGGCGCCGGCAAGGACATTCCGGCGCGGACTTGGCAATCCGTCTATCGCCAGCTGCTCGCCATGGGGCTGATCCGTATCGATCATGAGGCCTATGGGGCGCTGAAGCTGGAGCCGGAGGCGCGCGCCGTCTTCAAGCATGAACGGCAGGTCTTCTTCCGCAAGGACCGGCCGGCATCGGAACGGCGTACGAAGAAGGCCGAGCGCAGCGAGCGCAAGTCGGGCCTGTCGGGCGCCGACGGCACGCTTTTCGAGGCGTTGAGAGCCGAGCGCATGGCGATCGCCAAATCGCTCGGCGTGCCACCTTACGTCGTCTTCCCCGATACGACGCTGATCGCTTTTGCGACGGAACGGCCGCGCAGCCGCAAGGAATTGCTCGGCGTATCAGGCGTCGGGCAATCGAAGCTTGAGCGCTATGGCGACGCGTTCCTGGAGATCATTCTCTCGCACGATGAATAGCCCGGTTATCCGGAGCAGTATGGTCTCGTGGAGATCGGCGATGGTTCCGATCTTTGAGAAATTGGGTTCAGGCAAGGTCTGTGTAGAGAAAATCGTTGCCTTTGTAGAGAAGGCGCGTTTTCAGCGCCTTGGCGCAAGCATAGGCAAAGCAATCGCCGAAATTCAGGTCTGCCCGATGACCGATGACTTTTCCATAGCGCATGCTTGCAGACAGTGCATCTTCGCCGACCTCATGCGAGATCGAAATCTCTTCGAGAAGCAGATCTTCGGCGAATGCATCAACCGCTTCGGCTGATGCCCGCAGGAGTTCGGGTGTTGTCTTCCGGCCTGTCGGCGTCTTCTGCCGTGCGAGCGCCTGGATGGCTTCGAAGCGGACAAGGGGCGAGATGTGCATGATGGAATCGTCCGATGCCGCCAAGGCTTTCTCGAGTTCTTCATGACCGGGCTCTCGCGCGAGAATGGCGACGATCGCCGATGCGTCGATAAACATCAGCGACCCCACATCTCGTCGCTGAATTTCTTCATGTCGAATGACGGGTCGTTTGCTCCCATCGCATCCGCCAGCGATTTTGCGCGCATGAGGCGTTCATGCAGCGGCCGGCTTTGCCGCGCGCGCGTAAGCTCATGATGGAGGGCCGTTCGCACGGCGTCGGTTTTTGTCGCGGCCTTGGTCAGGCGCTGCAATTCACTCGCAAGCTCGTCTACTTCAGGATCTCGAATGTAAAGCGCCATGTTGATATTCCTTCTGCATATACAGATATCACTTTTGAATATTCATTTCAATTTCTCTCGCCGCGGACCTTTCGTTGTGAAAATATTTCGTACCGGATCGGCGACATCTGCACTTGCTTTGTGTTAATTGCAGCGCCCATCGGACGATGTTTGGGGAAAAGGGCGTTTACAATGACAAAAGCATTTCTCTCCCACCTGCAAGCTGAGCTTGCCTCTCTTAGGGATGCCGGCCTCTACAAGTCCGAACGCGTCATTACCTCAAAGCAATCAGGCGAAATCGCCGTTGTTTCCGGCGAGCGGGTGCTGAATTTCTGCGCCAACAACTATCTCGGCCTCGCCGACAACGAGGAGCTGGCCGAGGCCGGCAAGAGGGCGCTCGACCGCTATGGCTACGGCATGGCCTCGGTGCGCTTCATCTGCGGCACGCAGGAGGAGCACAAGCAGCTCGAAGCGCGCATCTCCGCCTTCCTCGGCATGGAAGACACGATCCTCTATTCCTCCTGCTTCGACGCCAATGGCGGCCTGTTCGAAACGCTGCTTGGCGAAGAGGATGCGATCATCTCCGACGCGCTGAACCATGCCTCGATCATCGATGGCGTGCGTCTCTCCAAGGCCAGGCGCTTCCGCTACACCAACAACGACATGGCAGCGCTGGAAGAAGAGCTGAAAAAAGCCGAGGGCAGCCGTTTCAAGCTGATCGCCACCGACGGCGTCTTCTCGATGGACGGCATCATCGCCAATCTGCAAGGTGTGTGCGACCTCGCCGAAAAATATGGCGCGATGGTCATGGTCGACGACAGCCATGCCGTCGGCTTCGTCGGCAAGAATGGCCGCGGCTCGCCGGAATATTGCGGCGTCGAGGGCCGGATCGACATCATCACCGGCACGCTCGGCAAGGCGCTCGGCGGTGCTTCCGGCGGTTATACCTCGGCAAAGGCCGAGATCGTCGAATGGCTGCGGCAGCGCTCGCGGCCCTATCTGTTTTCGAATACGCTGGCGCCGGTGATCGCCGCCGCCTCGCTCAAGGTGTTCGACCTCATCGAAAACGGCGATGCCCTGCGCCAGCGCCTTTCCTACAATGCCGATCTCTTCCGCAGCGAGATGACTAGGCTCGGCTTCAAGCTCGCCGGCGAAGGCCATCCGATCATTCCCGTCATGCTGGGCGATGCCAAGCTCGCGCAGGACATGGCAAGCCTGATGCTGAAGAAGGGGATCTATGTGATCGGTTTTTCCTCCCCTGTCGTACCGAAGGGCCAGGCCCGCATCCGCACACAGATGTCGGCGGCGCATTCGAAGGCGGATGTGGAGCGGGCGATTGCGGCTTTTGCCGAGGCCGGGCGGGAATTGGGTGTGATTTGAGAATGATCGTTGTTGCCCCTCACCCTAAACCTCTCCCCGCTGGCGGGGAGAGGGGACCTGCCTAACGCAGCGTCGAGGGTAAGGAAGCCGGTGCAGCATACCTCCTTCGCCACGCGCGTGGGGAGAAGGTGCCGGCAGGCGGATGAAGGGCTGCGACAGATACGGAGCCAAGGAATACAGATATGTCGAACATGATGAAGGCGCTGGTGAAGTCGAAGCCGGAAGTCGGGCTCTGGATGGAGAATGTGCCGGTGCCGGAAGTCGGGCCGAACGATGTGCTCATCCGGGTGAAGAAATCGGCGATCTGCGGCACCGACGTGCATATCTGGAACTGGGACCAGTGGGCGCAGAAGACCATTCCGGTGCCGATGGTGGTTGGCCATGAATTTTCCGGCGAGATCGCCGAGATCGGTTCGGCGGTCACCCGCTATCATGTCGGCGAGCGCGTTTCCGGCGAGGGGCATATCGTCTGCGGCAAGTGCCGCAACTGCCGGGCGGGCAGGGGGCATCTCTGCCGCAACACGCTCGGCGTCGGCGTCAACCGGCCGGGCTCGTTCGGAGAGTTCGTCTGCATTCCCGAAAGCAATGTCGTGCCGATCCCGGACGATATTTCAGACGAGATCGCCGCGATCTTCGATCCCTTTGGCAATGCCGTGCATACCGCACTTTCCTTCGATCTTGTCGGCGAGGACGTGCTCGTCACCGGCGCCGGGCCGATCGGCATCATGGGAGCACTGGTCGCCAAGCGTTCCGGCGCCCGCAAGGTTGTTATCACCGACATCAATCCGCACCGCCTGGATCTGGCGCGCAAGCTCGGCATCGACCATGTCGTCGATGCATCGACGGAAAACCTCGCCGACGTCATGAAGGAGATCGGCATGACGGAAGGGTTTGACGTCGGGCTCGAAATGTCGGGCGCAGCACCCGCCTTCCGCGACATGATCGACAAGATGAACAATGGCGGCAAGATCGCCATTCTCGGCATCGCGCCGGCTGGTTTCGAGATCGACTGGAACAAGGTGATCTTCAAGATGCTCAATCTCAAGGGCATCTATGGCCGCGAGATGTTCGAGACCTGGTACAAGATGATCGCCTTCGTACAGGGTGGCCTCGATCTTTCACCCATTATTACTCATCGTATCAAAATCGACGATTTCCGCGACGGATTCGAGGCGATGCGGTCGGGCAATTCGGGCAAGGTCGTGATGGACTGGATGTGAGGGAAGACGACATGCTCTCATCATTTTCTGCGCCAATTGCGGCATCGCCCCCTTCGGCGAGGGCGTGGCGCCGAGCGGTGCCGTGATGGCTTCGATCAATCTGCGCTGCATTCCCGCGATCGATCTCGGCGCGCTGAAGGTGACGCCTTACGACGGCCAGGCTCGTTAGCCAATATTTGCCCGGATCGGGCGAATATACCGTCGGCACAATTTCAGGAAATGGCCGGAACAACTGGGGCGGCGGGCAAAATTCAGGCCGCCCTTGTCTTTTGTTTGCTGCTTCTTAAATAAGGTTCGCAATCGCAGCCGCGGTTCAAAGCCTGTGGATAAGGCTTTTTCCGAGTTTTCGCGGGCTTTTTTGCTGGAAAAGCTTGACGAGAACAAAAAATGTGGGAATCACCGTTCGACTTGTTGAAACGGTGAACAGGGTCAAGGCGGATCGCGCAACCATGGCCGGAAATCCAAAGGCAAGAAAGCTTTGCTGTCCGGTACCGGCGATCGTGGTTAATCAGACTTTAAATGTCATCCCGTTAGGTGGGCTCAGGTGATTCAAGGGCGACGCGAGCGGCGCGTCAGGCCCTGAGACGGCCCATTCACCGTAGCGAGATTGGATAGCGTCAGGAAGGCGACGATATAAATGGCAACCAAGGTCAAAGAGAACGAAGACGCGGAAGTCGAAC
Organism: Rhizobium sp. Nf11,1; assembly: GCF_050587665.1. NCBI lineage: Bacteria > Pseudomonadati > Pseudomonadota > Alphaproteobacteria > Hyphomicrobiales > Rhizobiaceae > Rhizobium > Rhizobium sp. Nf11,1. Next base: position 70,345 of record NZ_JBOBHU010000023.1, read on the forward strand.
GCGACGGCGCAAGCGACGGCCCTCTTCTCGATCTTTCCGACGACGCGGTCAAGAAGATGATCAAGGCCGCCAAGAAGCGCGGCTACGTGACGATGGACGAGCTGAACGCCGTCCTGCCGTCCGAAGAAGTGACCTCCGAGCAGATCGAAGACACGATGTCGATGCTGTCGGACATGGGCATCAACGTCATCGAGGACGAGGAAGCCGAAGAGGCCAGTGCTTCCGGCGGTGGCGATGACGACGACGCCGGCGGCGATGAGGACAGCGAAGGCGGCGAACTCGCGCCTTCGGCCGGCACCGCGCTTGCGACCGCCAAGAAGAAAGAGCCGACCGACCGTACCGATGACCCGGTGCGCATGTATCTGCGCGAGATGGGCTCGGTGGAGCTTCTGTCGCGCGAAGGCGAAATCGCTATCGCCAAGCGGATCGAAGCCGGCCGCGAGACGATGATCGCGGGCCTCTGTGAGAGCCCGCTGACCTTCCAGGCCCTGATCATCTGGCGCGACGAACTCAACGAAGGCACGACGCTGCTGCGCGAGATCATCGATCTCGAGACGACCTACTCCGGTCCGGAAGCCAAGGCCGCGCCGCAGTTCCAGAGCCCCGAGAAGATCGAGGCCGACCGCAAGGCGGCGGAAGAGAAGGAAAAGACCCGGCGCGCCCGCTCCGGCGACGACGACATTACCGATGTCGGCGGCGAAGGCCTGCCTCCGGAAGAGGAGGAAGAGGACGAGGACGAATCCAACCTGTCGCTGGCGGCGATGGAAGCCGAGCTGCGCCCGCAGGTCATGGAAACGCTCGACATCATCGCCGAGACCTACAAGAAGCTGCGCAAGCTGCAGGACCAGCAGGTCGAGCAGCGCCTTGCCGCCACCGGTACGCTGTCGTCCGCCCAGGAGCGCCGCTACAAGGAGCTCAAGGACGAGCTGATCAAGGCGGTCAAGTCGCTGTCGCTCAACCAGAACCGCATCGATGCACTGGTCGAGCAGCTCTATGACATCAACAAGCGCCTCGTGCAGAACGAAGGCCGCCTGCTGCGTCTGGCCGAATCCTACGGCGTCAAGCGCGACTCCTTCCTGGAGCAGTATCAGGGCGCCGAGCTCGATCCGAACTGGATGAAGTCGATCGGCAATCTGGCCGCTCGCGGCTGGAAGGAATTCGCCAAGGCCGAGAATACGACGATCCGCGACATCCGCCAGGAGATCCAGAATCTCGCGACGGAAACCGGCATCTCGATCTCGGAATTCCGCCGCATCGTGCACATGGTGCAGAAGGGCGAGCGCGAGGCCCGCATCGCCAAGAAGGAAATGGTCGAAGCGAATCTTCGCCTCGTCATTTCAATCGCCAAGAAGTACACGAACCGCGGCCTGCAGTTCCTCGACCTCATTCAGGAAGGCAATATCGGCCTGATGAAGGCGGTCGACAAGTTCGAATACCGCCGCGGTTACAAGTTCTCGACCTATGCGACATGGTGGATCCGTCAGGCGATCACTCGCTCGATCGCCGACCAGGCCCGCACGATCCGCATTCCGGTGCATATGATCGAGACGATCAACAAGATCGTCCGGACCTCGCGCCAGATGCTCCACGAGATCGGCCGCGAGCCGACGCCGGAAGAACTGGCCGAAAAGCTCGCCATGCCGCTCGAAAAGGTCCGCAAGGTCCTGAAGATCGCCAAGGAGCCGATCTCGCTCGAAACCCCGGTGGGCGATGAAGAAGATTCGCATCTCGGCGATTTCATCGAGGACAAGAACGCGCTGCTGCCGATCGACGCCGCCATCCAGGCGAACCTGCGCGAGACGACGACGCGTGTTCTCGCCTCGCTGACGCCGCGCGAAGAGCGTGTGCTGCGCATGCGTTTCGGCATCGGCATGAACACCGACCACACGCTCGAAGAGGTCGGCCAGCAGTTCTCGGTCACCCGTGAACGTATCCGCCAGATCGAGGCGAAGGCGCTGCGCAAACTCAAGCATCCGAGCCGCTCGAGAAAGCTGAGAAGCTTTCTGGACAGCTAAGAACCTGCAAGCTGCGCTCGTTCCTCGACAGCTGAGGCTTCGAAATTGCCGTCATGATTGGAAAGCCGGGCGTCGTGCCCGGCTTTTGCTTTTGTGATTAATACCAATGATCCCGGCGGCTTTCTTGTCGCTCAGTGGTGACAAGATTATAGTCCGGTCACGGGGGAGGAAATCGATCGCGATGCGCGAGCGAGGACCGATGTATGCCCGTGTCGGGCGAATCCTCCGTTGGGAGGTGCAAAATGACCACTTACATTGTGTTGATCAACTGGACGGACCAAGGCGTGCGCACTGTTCGCGACTCGTCAAAACGGCTGGATGCGGCGAAGAAACTGCTAGGCGACATGGGCGGCTCCTTCAACCAGTTCTTTCTGACGATGGGCGGCCACGACATGGTGGCTGTCTGCGAAGCGCCTGACGATGCCGTCATGGCGCGATTTGGCCTTTCGCTGGCGATGGCCGGCAATGTCCGCACCCAGACACTGAAGGCATTCCCGGAGGCTGCCTATCGAGAGATCATCGGCTCGCTCAGCTAACGCATGCAGAATTTCAGCGCCTCTCCCGATCAAGGGCGCGGCCTCGGCCCCGCTCGTGAGTGGCCCGTTGTCCAAGTCCGAGAAGAGAACGGATGGCGCGCCGGCCAGCGGATGGCTTCGGCGCGATCACGAGGTTTTTTGCTTTTGCGGCTTGATGCTGCCGGCTTTAAAGGGCACATCGCTGCTGTGACAGACGACGTGGACCTGGCAGAGACGACTCACGAAACGGTAAAACGGCGGCCCGAAATCCGCTGGGGTATCGGTGTGTCCGTGCTTCTGCATGTGCCGGTCGTTGCCCTCCTTATTTTCGGCCTGCCAAAGATCGAGCCGAAGCCCCCGGAGGACGAGAGCGTGAAGGTCGAGCTCGTCCCGCCGCCGGAGGAGAAGAAGCCGGAGGAGAAAAAGGCCGAGGAAAAGCCGCCGGAGCCGAAGCCGCCGCAAGAGGCTAAGAAGGCGCCTCCGCCGCCTCCACCGCCGCCGCCTCAAACGGAAGCTGCAAAACCTGAGCTGAACACCCCGATGCAAAGCATCTCTCGTTCGGTTCTTGAGTTTTCGGACAAGGATACTGTGTTGGGACAGAGGCAACAGGCGTTGCCGCAGCACGCGGAAACACGAAAGCCATCCATTGCCGGCGTGAAGTCAGCGAACGCGCCCGTTGAGCCGTGGCAATCCGAAAAGTCTGAAGTTCAGAAGACGGTTCCTGCGGCGAATCCAATGCCTAAGGATATCGAGCTCCCTCAGGTGCAAACCGCTGAAATCAATCCTGAAAAGAAAGGGCCGGCTGCCACAGAACCGGACGAAGCAAAGACGAAATTCGAGCAAGCGGAACGCACAAACGAATCTGCGTCAGCGCCACCTCCTGTGACGGAAGCTGGAAAGAAAGCCGAAGAGCTTACCCAAGCTGAGGTGCTATATTCGGACAGGGTCACTTCCGATCCGATGATTAAGACCGCAATCAACAATCTGCCTCGAGGCACCCGAATCAATGCGCTCTGCCTGACCGAACTTCAACAGCAACTGATCCATGCTCCGGGGCGGTATAAGCCGGATTTCCTGCCTTCCTTCTCGCGTGCCATCAAAGGGAATATTCTTAACGGCACGGGCGGCGCCTTCCAAAGTTCAGGCTCATGGTACGACGTTACCTTGATATGCGAAGTCGACAATGATGCCAGGAAGGTAATATCCTTCCGCTTCGACGTTGGAGACAAGATTCCAAAAAGCCAATGGAAAAGCCGGGGCTTTCTGAAATACTGACGTTCACGTGGCACAAGCCTGCTCCAGCACCAAGCTACACGCAAGGAACCGCATCTAGCCTCTCACCATGCCCGTGATGGTACGGTGAAGAAGGGACAATGATATGTCGAACGAGATCGAGCGTTTGCTTGAGCGCCAGGACGAAGCCGTCAGCGTGCTGTTCCTGGAAAACAAAGGCGACGAGCTGACCGATATCCTGGTGGCGGCGCTCGAAGAGGCGTTCGAGATCCTGCTCGAAGCAGCCCCAGCCGAAACGATTCATTGACATCTTTCAAGACATTGCCTGCAGGACCTTTCGGCGCCCGCTTGTCCGGCTACCGGATAGAGCGCGATACGCTCGGCCGTTCGGCGGCGAGCGTCTTCCGCCTGGAAGGCGAGAACCTGCCGGCGCTTTATCTGAAGGTCGAGGCGGCAGGGCCGTTCGGCGAACTTGCCGATGAGGCGGCCCGGCTCGCCTGGCTCAAGGCCTCCGGCCTGCCTTGCCCGGAGGTGATCGCCCGTGAAAGCGACGACGAACGTAACTGGCTGCTGCTCAGCGCTCTGCCGGGAACCGATCTCGCCAGTGCTTCGGCGCTGGCGCCCCTGGCGCGCATCGAATTGCTGGCGGAGGCACTGCTCGATCTTCATCGCCTGCCAATCACTTCCTGTCCGTTCGATCACCGCCTGGAAAAACGCCTGCCGGCGGCCAAGGCCCGTATGGAAGCTGGAATCGTCGATGAGGAGGATTTCGATCCGGCCCGGCTGGGAAAGAGCGCCGCCGAGCTTTTTGCTGAGCTCGAGAGCATGAGGCCGGGCAGCGAGGATCTCGTCGTCACCCATGGCGACGCCTGCCTCCCGAACTTCGTCGCTCTACACGGCCAATTCTCAGGCTATATCGATTGCAGCCGCCTCGGCATCGCCGACCGCTATCAGGATATCGCGCTCGCCTGCCGCAGCATCGCCGATAATTTCGGCAAGGCGCTGGTGCAGCCATTTCTCGATTGTTACGGCCTTCCGGCGCCTGATCCGGCAAGGCTCGGTTACTATCAGTTGCTCGACGAGTTCTTCTAGACGGTTGCGTCATCAGGGCTTGGCTGGCAGAGTTGCCGGCATCGAACCTGCGGATGTCAAATGCCGAAAAACCAGTTCAGGATGCTGCGCTCGGCGCTTCCAGGCGTCGAAGCGGTGGAAGCCGAAACGCCTCACAGTTTCGCCAGGCACACGCATGAGCAGTTCGGCATCGGCCTCGTGTCGTCGGGGGCGCAGAAATCGCTCAGCGGGCGCGGCATGGTGGAGGCGGAGGCCGGCGATATCATCACCGTTAATCCGAATGAGGTGCATGATGGCGCGCCGATCGGCGAGCGCCGGTCGTGGCGCATCCTCTATTTCGATCCCGAGATCGTCACCGGCCTCTCGCAGGAGATCGGTCCAGGGCGCTCGGAAATCCCGCATCCTGTCATTCGCGATGCGGCTATGGCCGGCCGCTTCGAAACGCTGTTTTACGCGACCGCGAGTGCTGCCGACGGGCTGCTTTGCGAGGAACTGCTGCTGCAACTCGTCGCCGACGTCATGCGCGAAGGCGGCGGCAGCGAAGAGAGGCCGCCGGTGCCGTCATCCATCCGTGCGGCGCGGGATCTGATCGACGACGATCCTCTTGCCGCCGTCTCACTTGCCGACCTTTCCAGGGAGAGCGGCCTCAGCCGCTTCCAGCTGCTGCGCGGCTTCGCCAGGGCGACCGGATTGACGCCGCATGCCTATCTCATCCAGGCCCGCATCCATATCGCCCGGCGGCTGATCGCTCAGGGCACGCCGCTTGCCGAAGCCGCCTTTGCCAGCGGCTTTGCCGACCAGAGCCATATGACGCGTGTCTTCGTGCGCAAATACGGCCTGTCGCCCCGGCTTTACGCCGGCGCTTTTCTCTGAGGTCCGAGACGCAGCCACCCGCCTCGTCCTTCGAGGCTTCGGCCCTTGGTCTACGCGCCTCAGGATCAGGGCTGATCGTGGATGCCCGCGGCTTCGCAGGCTCCCACCTCTCTCCGGCCTCGAAGGACGGCGCTGGCCGCCTTGCTTCGATTCATACGCCCTGCAATTTCGTTCAAGACCCCGACCGACCGCTGCTGTTTCTTCGGCGCATCCAATCGGAGGCGCGGAATGTCGAGACAGGTTCAAGGTTATTTCTATCTGGCGCTCGCCATGCTGACGGTCGGCAGCACTGTCATCGCGAGTAAGATCATTGCTTCGGGACTGCCGCCTTCTACCGCCACCGCCTTGCGCTTCGCCCTCGCTCTTCCCGTCTTCTTCCTACTGATGCGGGCAAGCGGAACCCGGTTGCCGAAGCTCTCCAGGTATGACCGTCTCATCCTCGTCATTCAGGCCGGCGCCGGCAGTGTCGGCTATACGACGCTGCTGATATCGGGCCTCAGCCTCACCTCGGCCGCCGATGCGGGCGTCATCATCGGCACGCTGCCGGTGGTCTCGGCGGCGGTTTCGATCCTGCTGCTGCGCGAACGGCCGGGGCGCGCCCTGCTTCTGGCCGTGGCGCTGGCGAGCGTCGGCGTGTTTTCGATCGCCTTCACACCGGAGGCGACCGGCGGTTCGCTTGCCGGCAATCTGCTGATTTTTCTCGCGGTCATCTGCGAGGGCTTGTTCATTCTGTTGAACAAGCGGCTGACCGTCGACATTCCGCCGCTTGCCCAGTCGACGCTGATGACCGGCATCGGCTTCGCCGTCTCGATCGTTCCGGCCATTTTCGAGGCGCCCCTCACGCATGGGTTTTCAGCCAGTGCTGCCGCTGCCGTCGTCTATTATGCTCTGGTGCCGACCGTCGGCGGCTTTCTGCTCTGGTATGCGGGGGCAGAGAGGGTGAGCGGCACGGAAGCCGCGCTCTTCACCGCGCTTGCGCCGATTTCGGCCGTCATGCTCGCTTTCGTCATTCTCGGCGAGCCGATCGGCTTCAACCAGATTGCCGGCATTGCCTGCGTGCTGGCGGCCGTGTTCGGGCTTGCCTTTGCAGGAAGCCACAGGAAATTCATCGAAGGGAAATGATCATGCAGTTCAGCCATTCCAACGCGATATGGCAGGTTTTTCCGGAGCTTCGCGCCGGCGCGCTTTTTGCCGAAGGCATTGATGCGGTAGCTGACGTCGAAGAGGCGGTCGCAAGTTTCAGCGCGATTGCCGAGGCCCGCCTCGCGGAAGCCCAGGAAAGCGAATTCCCGGAGATCCAGGCATGGCGGCGCGGCTTTTCCCGCATGGGCTTGAAGCCGACGCAGTATCGCGCGGCATCCGAGGCGCTTCTGCGTCGCTTCCGCCAGGAGCACGCCCTGCCGCGCCTTCATCCGCTCATCGATCTCTGCAATGCGATTTCGCTCGCCTTTGCCATTCCTGTCGCCGTCTTCGACACGGAAAACATTGCCGGCGATCTTCAGGTGCGGCATGCAACGGGGCATGAGACATATCTCACCTTCAGCGGTCAAAGCGAACATCCGGAGCCGGACGAGGTGATCTTCGCGGATGACGAAGGCAGAGCACATGCCCGCCGCTGGACGCACCGGCAGAGCGGCCTGTCGGCGGTGCGGGAGACGACGCGCTCGGTGCTGATCGTCGCCGAGGCGCTGCATGCCGGGGCCGGCGAGGATACCGCCAGCTTGGTTGCGACGCTCGCGGATGCGCTCGCGCGTCACTGGTCGGTGACAGCGGCGACCGCCGCCCTCAGTCAGGCATCGCCGCGTTTCGCATTCCAGGTGTAAGGGAAGGAAACGCTCGGGGCTTGGGCCGGCGGCATGCGCGCCCTATCTCAGGGGCATCCTTATCTTCTGGAGACGAACCCATGTTGGACAAGTCGATCAAGATTCCGGGGCCGGACCATCCGATCACCGTCGAGCACAATCCCTGCCGCGTCGTCGTCACCGTCGCCGGCCGGACGATTGCCGACAGCCGCAACGCGCTGACGCTGCGCGAGGCTTCCTATCCGCCGGTCCAGTATATCCCTCGCAGGGATGTCGACATGTCGCTGCTTCAGCGCACCGATCACGCCACACATTGCCCTTACAAGGGCGATGCCTCTTATTACAGTATTGCTTTGGGCGGCAAACGCTCCGAGAACGCGGTTTGGACCTACGAAGCCCCGCATGCCGCCGTCAGCAACATCAAGGACCATCTCGCCTTCTATCCCGACCGTGTCGACGCAATCGAGGAATTGGCTTCGCCCGAGGCCGGCGCTTTCTGAGGATCGCCGGATGGCGGGCGCTGAAAATCGTTCGGCCGGAACCTGTCGCCTTCAGCATCGTTAGGGGCATCATCGAAGGAGCATGCCGTGCCGAAATTCCACTTCCAGCTCTTCGATCGCGATGGTGTCGGCACCGAGACCGGATACGAATTCGAATCCGTCGAGGCTGCCAAGGCAGAGGCGCGAAGGGTCCTCGCGGAAATGGCAGCCGAAGGCCTGCCCACTGCGCCTTTGAACATGCTTTCGGTCGAACTTTTCGACGAAAGCCGCAAACCGCTTGCGGAAATTCGGCTGATTCTGGAAGAGATCGCGAAATAGAAGCGATCGGACCTCAACCGGAGAAATGCCCGTCGACGCTTTCGGGCCACTCGCGGAACTATGTCAAATTTAATTGCCGCCCGCCGGGGTGGGTCTTAATGCATGTCGCTCCCGGAAGTGTGCGGATGACGACATGCATGAAAGCAAGGAGCTAGAGCGCATCCATCGAACAGTTGGATTGATGCCTATATGGGACCCGCCGGCATCCAGAGGCCGTCATCGAATGACGTCGACCCATTCATTGCTGAAGACGAGACTGGCGACTGTGACAGGATCGCCGCGCTCGTCGCGGACGGTAACGGCAATCGTCATGCGGTCACCTGCCGGCAATTCGTCTCGCGCCACGTCCAGCAGGATGCGGGTCACCTCTTTGGGGATGTCTTCACGAGATTTGAGCTCGGTGCCGTGCTCGTCGCGGGTCGGACCTTCCCCGTTGTGTAGATCGAAATAGTAGCGAGCCATGTTCTTTCCTGCGCGTCAGAGAGGAAATAACCAATGAAGACAATTGTTCCCGAGGCTAGGCCTTGATTCCTATAGAAAATACAGGTTGCACCGAGACGGCCCGGAGCCCTTGCGATAGCGGGAGACAGGACCGTGATTGAACCCTTGTTGCTGAACCTTGGAAGCCGTGATGTGCTATCAAACGAGGAGGAAAACCTTCTTCGGTCGATCCTCGTCAAGGACAGGCAATTCGCCGTCGGAGAAGATCTCGTTTCCCAAGGCAGCCGGCCGCCCTTCAGCACGCTGCTGCTCGATGGGTTCGCGGCGCGCTACAAGGTGATGGCGGACGGCAGCCGGCAGATCACCGCACTTCATGTTGCCGGCGACTTTGTCGACCTCCATGCTTTTCCCGTCAAGGTAATGGATCATGGCATCGTTGCGCTCTCACCCTGCCACGTCGCTTTGGCCGATCATGCCGACTTGAGGGCGATCACCGAGCGCATGCCGCATTTGACGCGGCTGCTTTGGCTCGACACGCTGGTCGACGGCGCCATTCACCGGGAATGGATCGTCGCCATGGGGCGGCGCTCCAAACGCGCCCAGATCGCCCATCTCGTCTGCGAACTCTTCATGCGGCTGAAGGTCGTCAGGCGCACCCGGGGCGAAAGCTTTCAGTTTCCGCTGACGCAGATCGAGATGGCGGACGTGCTCGGCATATCGGTGGTCCACCTCAACAAGACGCTGCAGGCTCTCAGGCGCGAGGGCGCCTTCACCTGGGAGAACCGAACGATCACCATCGTCGATTGGGAACGCCTGCAGGAGATCGCCGAATTCGACCCCGCCTATCTCAGCATCTCCAGAGAGCCGCGCTGATATCTGCCGCATCGCATGCGCGTTGAAAGGGAGGAACGGCGCCGTTAGGGTGGCGGGAATCACTTGGCGGGACGATGCGTGACGAAGACTTTTCTACCCAACCTGTTGGCGGCAGTTTTCTCCGCATTACCGGCCGCGGCGCAGAGCGAATGGCAGGCGATCGAGGAGGTGCGGCCCTATTCGATTTCAGGCAAGACCGGCGCCGAACTTTATCAATCGATCGGGGCACAGGGCCCCAAAGCCGGCGTGACGGGCAGGGTCATCGCGCATACAACGTTCAAGCTCACCTGGACCCGCAAGTACGAGCCGCAGGGCAATGCCTGCGCCATCGTCACCAATCGGCCGAAGCTCATCATCACCTACACACTGCCGCAGCCCTCGGCCGGGCTGCCGCCAGCCGTCAAGAGCAGCTGGGATGGCTTCATTTCAGGCGTTGCCGCGCATGAGCGGGTGCACGGCGAAACCATCAAGGACATGGTTAGGGAAATCGAGTCGATGAGCGTCGGCTTCACCGTTGCCGACGACCCCGACTGCAAGAAGATCAGGGTCGAGCTGACCCGGCGCCTCGGCGAGATTTCCGCAAAGCAGCGCCAGCGCGGCCGCGACTTCGACAAGGTCGAAATGGGCGACGGCGGCAACATCCAGCAGCTCATCCTCAAGCTCGTGAATGGGCCTTAACCGATGGCGGGCATCGATCTGCCCATTCGTGGGCCATTGACTTGGCCGTCACGGCGCTCCAACTCGCGGGCAATGTCATTGCGAGACGGAGAGCGCCCGTGCCCCAGACAATCCTCACCCTGTCCACGCGCGGCCAGGGACTTTACGAATTCACCGATCGGGCGGAGGCCTTCGTCCGCGCCTCGGGACGGGAGGAGGGGCTTCTCACCGTCTTCGTGCGCCACACATCCTGTTCACTGCTGATCCAGGAAAACGCCGATCCCGACGTGCGCACCGATCTTCTCGCCTTCTTCCGTCGGCTCGTGCCGCCGGCCTCCGACCCCTCGATGGGCTGGGTCGTGCACAGGGCCGAGGGGCCGGACGACATGCCGGCGCATATCAAAGCGGCGCTGACGCAGGTGTCGATCGGCATTCCGGTCGCCAGGGGACGCTTGACGTTCGGCACCTGGCAGGGCCTCTATCTCTTCGAACACCGCGACCGGCCGCACCAGCGCGAAATCGTGCTGCATCTCGGGGCCTGAGAGCGCCGTGCGTCCTTGCCGAGGCTATGGCACGGCGATCAGCCATCGGCCACGCGGCACACCGATCAGCCCACCAGCCCCATGGCACCACGATCAGCCCTCATCCTCAGGCGCGTAGGCCATAGGCCGGAGCCTCGAAGGAGGGGGCGGGTGATGAGCGATCTCCTTCAGACGAGAGATCACGCGAATCCCGATCGAAAGAAGAGCCGTCAAAAACCGCTCATCTTCTTGTGAATGCAAACTGAATGGTCGGTTCGAACAGCATTCAGCTTGCCGCATTTAGTGTCGAGGCAATCCCTTATGGGAGAGCTTAAAAGACCAATCGACGGAGACACTCCATGACGCATTTCCTCACCAAGGCTTGCCTTGCCGCAGTGCTCGCCCTCTCATCCATTCCGGCCACTGTTTCCACGGCGGCAGCCGCAGGGCCGCAGACGAACTTCATCGTCGAGGCGCAATATTATCGTCCAATCCGCGGCTGCTCGCCGATGCACGCCGTGCGCAAGGCGCGCGATTACGGCCTGCGCAGAGCCCACATCACCCGCATGTCGCCGCGTGTCGTCGTCGTCGCCGGGCGCGATCGTCGCGGCTGGGACAGGATGGTCTTCGCCAATGTCCGCGGCTGCCCGCTGATCCGGCGTTGAATATTGCACGGCAAGCGCCTATGTGCGCTTGCCCTTTCGCCTTGACGGCGACACTTTCAGCCGTCTCTTCTCCGATTTGTATAAGTGATTCCACTGACGCCTCGGCGTGATGCGGAGAGTGGGGAGGGCGGCTCGACCGCACCGACTATGGAACGAAAGGTTTTTCGATGATGCAGTTTCTGGCAAAGGCGGGTCTTGCCGCCATGCTTGCCGCAGGCACTCTTGCCGGCACGGTGGTCCCGGCGGCCGCTCAATTTAGTATCATTATCGGCGATCAGGATCGTGATCCGCCGCGCGATTATCGCCGTCCGCCTCCGCCGCCGGGCTTCGGCCGGCGCCCGCGCGGCTGCGATCCGCGGCTGGCGGAAGATCTCGCCCGCGATTGGGGCTTCCGCCGCCCGCGCGTCGTCGACATCACCCCGCGCCGCGTCATCGTTCAGGGCTGGACCCGCCGCGGCCCCGATGAAATGAGCTTCGCCAACGTCCGCGGCTGCCCCGCTTTGCGTCGCTGATTGTCCTGCGCCCGTCTCGCTGAGCCGGCACGGGCGGTTTCTTTGTGAGATTCCAAAGCCGCGCGCCTGGAAGGGCGCGCGGCGTTCAGTTTAAAGGCAGGAGCTCCGTTTCCTGGGCCTTGTGCCGCGGCTGTCCTGTCGATGAAAATAACGAGATCAGCCCTCATCCGCCTGCCGGCACCTCTCCCCGCTCCGGCGGGGCGAAGGGGATATCTCGCTAGCTCTCTGTTCCCCGCTGAGCTCTCGTAGGGCACGTCCCCTCTCCCCGTCAGAACGGGGAGAGGGTTAGGGTGAGGGGCATCGGCGCTAGCAGGCGGCCGCCAGCAGTCAGCACACGGCGTCAAAAGACGCGCCGCGCTTCCGTTTACTGCTCGATGGCGAAGGTCACGGTGACGCTGACAGTGTAATTGTTCTCGCCGCCCTGGACGGGAACGGCAGCGTCGGCTTCCTTCATCATCGTGGCGCGATAAACGGGCTGCGGCAGCGGGCGCGGCTCATTCTCGTTGATTTCGATGATGCGGCCGAGCTTGACGCCGGCGGCTTCGCTCAGCGTTTTCGCCTTCTTGACGGCTTCGGCGACGGCGTTCTTGCGCGCCTCTTCGAGCGCCGCATCCGGCTTGTCGTTGGTAAACTGGATGTCGCCGCCCTGATTGATGCCGAGTGTCACCGATTGGTCGATCACCTGGCCGAGCTTGGAAAGATCGCGCAGGCGCACAGTGACCGAATTGATAGTCTGGTAGCCGATCAGCTGCGGCTGCTGCTGCTGGCCATCGACCGGCTGCGGATAATTAAACTGCGGCTGGATGGAGAAGCCCGAGGTCTGCAGGTCGCGCTCGGCGATGCCGCCGTCCTTCAGCGCCTTCAGCACGTCATTCATCGCCTTGTTGTTCTCGTCGAGCGCTTCACGGGCGGTCTTCGCCTGCTTGACGACGGCGAGATTGACGACGGCCATATCGGGCGCCAAGGACGATTCGCCATCGCCCGTCACCGAAATCACCGCCTCACGCGGCTTTGCTTCCTGCGCCAATACAGGCGCGGCACTGCCGAGCGGCAGGGCCAGAAGGGCAGTCATCACAAGTGTCTTGGACAGAATCGGCGCCATGTTTCATTCCCTAGTTGTCGTATCCCGATGAGCTTTCTGTCGGTTGATTGTGAAGCTATTGCGGCGGAAGGGAAGGGGGCGGTGACGGATCGGGAGAAAAATGTGAGCGTGGGAGGAGTAGGCGTTCCGTGGCCGCCCGCTCTGGCCGGCCATCTACCCCACAAGCGGGGGATTGGCTGGGTGTGCGATCGCCCGCCAAACGATCAGCGTTCAGCCCGGCGAAACGCTGGAGAGACGCGAAGATTTCGCCACTTATGATCTCCCCACCTGTGGGGGGGATGCCCGGCAGGGCAAAGGGGCGTGGCACGGAAGGCCTGCATTCCTGCATCTTCCAACGCTCACCTTCCCAAATCCCGCAAAGCTGCTAGCAATGACGGCGGGTTAAGCAACAGGGGCTTCCGGACACGCCATGTCCGGCAAGGGGGCAGCATGCGCTTTATGACAATTTTTTCGATCGGCCTCGCCATGTGTTTGATGGGCTGCAGCCAAGTGGCAGAAAAGGCCGAAAACGCCGCCAACCGCTCATACACCAGCTATGCGCTGGGCAAACCCTATGTGGAGGTCGCCAATCTCGGTCAATCGCCGATGGCGCGGCTCTCCGGCTCCGAAGCAAGCTTCGGGCCGATGATCGGCGCAACACCGTTGAAGAACGGCATGACGATCTACCGACATATGGCGCCCGCCGCCAGGACCGAGACCGGCACGAACTTCGTCGGCCTGGTCGGCAGCTCCACGATTTCAGAGAATAACCGGCTTTCCTATTTCCTGGTCGGCGCCGACGGGATCGTCAAGGATTGGGCCACGGGCTCGGTGCAGGGCAGCGCCAGCGACTGCGTGCAATATATCGGCGGCATCATCAACCGCTGCAATGATATGCGCCAGCTCCAGGCTTCGCTGGCACTCTACGACGCCAGGGTGGCGACCAAGGCCGGTCAACCCATTTCCAGCTGGGGCGAACCGTCTGCACCTGCGATAAACTGAGAATGCGCGGCAGCCCAGGCGAGGTCTTGTACCTCACCCGGCGGCCGGGGCATTGGGCGGCTGACGCTGTCGCGCAGATCTGTGAAACGGTCTTGGGATAAAATCCTGCAAGACCAGCGGCCGAAGCCCGGGAGCGGATCGAAGGACCCGCCGCGCCTCAGGCGCCGAAATCATCCATGAAGGAGGGATGGATCGCGGGCTTACGCTCTTCGCGGGCTTCGCGAATGCGCTGGGGAACCGCACCGAGACCGGCAACAAAACGGGTCAGGAGATTGCGATTGAAAAGTTTCTGTAGGCTCATGGCAGTTCACTCATTCTTTTTTTTGTTAGCTGGCGGCATATATTTTGCGCAGGCTGCCTTAACAACGGGCAATTTTGCATGACAGTTATGTGACAGCGGATGGTCATGAAAAAGCGGGTAGAAAAGCGATCACTTTGGCGTGACAAGAACCCGCCGGAGGCAGTCGATTGCCGCAGATCAATGCTCTCTGCACCGCGGCGTGTAAATTGTACGGTTTAGGTGGAAGCCATGCCCGAGGAGAAGCTCAGATGAACCGATTTTTCGCATTGATCGCGACCGGAACGCTGATCAGCCTTGCCACGCTCATTTCGGCCTGCACATCATCAGGATACATCGACCAGACTTCGTCGATCGACGGCGGTTACTACTACGAGAGTCAGCCGCTCAACCCGGCCTGCGGTGGTGGGTTCAGGCCAAGCGATGGGCGTTCGTGCAGTTATTAGAGGGTGCGATACTTGCCATGATCGCTTCGGCGGATATGTTCTCTACCGTGCAGTTATGCGAGTGTGTCTTTGGCGTTACAGCTATTTGTTGAAAGAGGCTGTATCCTCCAGTTGTGTTGCAAGACATGGGGTCACGAACATGAAGCTCACGATCGCCACCACTTTTCTAGCACTCGTCGCAACGAGCGCCTTTGCAGCGGATGCAGTGCAGGACGTCCCAGCCGCCCCTGTTGCGGCTGCGCCAGTTTTCACCTGGTCAGGCCCGTATCTCGGCATCGATGGCGGCGCCAGTTGGCTAAACGGTGACTTCAGCGCCGGCGGCGCCAGCGATTCCCAGGATTTCAACGGCGGCGTCTTCGGTGCATTTGCAGGTTACAATTTCCAGTTCGACAACAACATCGTTGTCGGCATCGAGGGCAACCTCGAATACAATTGGAACGAAGAGGAAGCGCTGGGGGCGGACGTCGGCACCGATTGGGCCGGCGCTGTTCGTGGTCGTGTGGGCTACGCCTTTGACAGAGCGCTGCTTTATGGCGCGGCTGGCTGGACCGCTACGCGCGGATACGTTGACCTGCCGGGGCTAGACAAGGAAACGGAGACCTTCAACGGCTACACCGTCGGCGCCGGCGTCGACTTTGCCATCACGAACAACATCTTCGCCCGCGGCGAGTATCGGTATAATGACTTCGGCGAGAAAGACATTCTCGGTGTCGATGTCGATCTCAACCAGCACGAACTCAAGTTCGGGATCGGCGTGAAGTTCTGAGAACTGGCCCGTTGGTCGGTGAAAAGAAGCCCCGCGAGGACAGCGGGGCTTTTGCGTTTCATGGCAATGCCATTAAGCTTGACTGCAAGAGATGGTTGAAATGCGCTCGCTCAAGGGTCTAATCTCCAGACAACTGGGGATATACTAATGACAACCGTGCGCCGCTCAATCTTGAGTGCCTTCTTTTCTGCTGCCCTTGCTTCCATATGTCTCGCCGACGGCCCGACGTCGTCAGGTACCGGCTTCGCAGTAACTACGGATGGCTGGCTGCTGACCAACGCGCATGTCGTGCAGGCATGCAAGCGCATCGAAATAAAGGGGAGGGGTGACGCCGCCGACCCCCGGATTGACGCCATCAACGATCTAGCTCTGGTGAGGGTCGACGCGGCGAAGCCGTTGCAACCACTTGTCTTTCGTCGTGCGCCGACGCGGCTCGGCGAAGATATTCTAGCCATAGGCTTCCCGCTGGCAACGCTGCTGTCGGATTCGGTTAAGGTCACCACAGGCAATGTCAACGCGCTTGCGGGGCTTCGAAACGACACACGCTACATCCAGATTTCGACACCGATCCAGCCGGGCAATTCCGGCGGACCGGTCGTCGACCGCGATGGCCTTCTTATGGGCATCACCAGTGCGACGTTGTCGAAAGGCATTGCAGACGAAATCGGCATCACGGCACAGAACGTGAACTTTGCTATCCGCGCCTCGGTTGCTGATCTCTTCCTGCAGTCTCAGGAATCGCTGGCCAATCCGGCGACAGGGCGGCAGACCAGCAGCCGCTGTCGACAGCCGACCTAGCGGATAAAATCACCCCTTCAGTGTTCCAAATTCTCTGCTACGGCGATAAAGAGGAACAGGTGTCAGCCAGCATGCCAAGCGCGGCGACCAATCTGCCCGCACAGCCAACGACTTCATTCATCGATGCTCGCGGCTACGACGCGATCGGCTTCGACTACCGCGCCGTTAAGGATGTCACTTATTCGGGGTGCCACGAGATTTGCGAAGGCGATAGCCAGTGTAAGGCGATTACCTACAACACCAAGCACGGCGTTTGCTTTCTGAAGGATAATGTCGTCGCCCTGATACGGAATTCGGATGCGTTGGCCTCCTATGCATCGTCAAAGGCAGCCGATGTGATCGTGTCTGATTGCACCAGTTATTCTGGCATTGATCTTCCCGGCGGTGACTACAAGCGCCTACGAGGCAGCAACTATTTGCAGTGTTTCACCGCTTGTATCGGCGACAACACTTGCAAAGCATTCTCCTATGTTCCCAAAAAATCCGAATGTTGGCTCAAGAACACAATCGGTCGGCCCAAGGCTACTAAAGGTGTGGAGTTAGGGATTAAGTAAACAGTGAAGGCGGTTCATCACAGACGCACCAAAGCGTCTGGCCAGTAGGGGGCAGCGTTTAGGGAGAAAGTGATTGCGTGAAGATTATGGTACAGAGGGCTTGGGTTACTGGCTAGCTTATGCGGGTATGGGTTTTGGTGAGCTTGTCGCCTTTTGTCCGAATTATTTTGATGATGCACTGGAGCTTTTTCGCAAGATTGCTCGAAAACCGACTGATGAGATCGGCCAAGACGACGATGTCGCCATAGCAGATGTTGAACGAATGCTATCGGAGACAGTTGCCGCTATGCATTCTGACGACCTTGAGAAGCGTTTCAGGGCCGGCTTTTTAGAAATGAATGCATCCTTGCTAGGAGAAAAGCCGCGGAAGATTTTCTCGGTAGCTGAGGCTACCGAGTTAATTATCGAAATGTGCAGGTTCATTCGCGGCGTTCGTCCTCAGGCAACACAGCTGGAGCGGGAACTGTTAGGCGCGCGTAATGCCTTGGCGATGCGAGCCTGGCGAGTGCCATTGCTGTTGTTCAGGATCTCGCCGACATACTTCTCACTGGCACTAACGACACCGAGTTGTTGTTTCTGCTCCGAAATTTTACCGAGAATGGAAAAGCCCCTAGCGGGCGGGAGCGCGACCATGACGCCGAAATCAAGCTGCTTGGATGGGTTTGGCGCTCATCGAGCATCCGCTCTCGCGCCGAATTGCTTGGGGACGATGCTGGGTCACTAACGGCTCACGTGGGAATTCACCCAGCACTTCAGTTGCTCGGGCGCCAACCTCCGGAAACATACACGTATGTGTTTGCGGCAGGACTCCTCGAAAACTTGGTGCGATTTATCACTGAGCGATACCGACGAAGCCCTCAGGAGAGAGCGAGCGAGTATGTTGAAGGACTTGATCTGCCTCCTGATCCGCTCTCGGTCTTCGATGCGGCAATGGAACAGGTGTTTTGGGTCCGCGCCCGGCTAGGCGGCGATTATGAACACCAGGCAGATGCCGATCGGATGCTCCTGGTTCAAATGTTCTCAATTCTAGAGGCGTTTCTCAGTGACCGGCTTCTCAGTGTTGTCAGTCATCTGGGGGAACCGGGAGAGCGTGCGCGACGTCGGCTGTGCACACGAATGAATTCATTCAATGAGCAAAAGTGGACTCTTCGGGATGTTGCAAAGGCTTCGAACATCCTGTTGGAGCAGGTGGTTAAAAGGATCAAGGAGGAGTCGTTTCACGATTTCAAGAAAGTGGCGAAATACTACGATCACGCGATCAGTCTTGAGATGCTTCCGACTGCTCCTGATGATACATCGTTCTTGGAAGTCGCCGTTCGTAAGCGACATGACTGCGTGCATCGCAATGGCAAAACGACGGAGGGATTGCTGAATCGTGATATTAATGAGGCGTATCTCCAGCGTTTGGCGTCGTTATTTAAGCAGATGGCGCGAAAAGTGGATACAGGCGTACGATCAGCTCTTGCCGATTCGTAGATTAAGCGTCTCTCCAAACGTCGGGGAGCGGAAGAAGAGTAACTGGAGTTCCGTCGCTCCGTCCGGAACGAACCAGAGAAATGGTGGGCCCGGAGGGACTCGAACCCCCAACCAAGCGGTTATGAGCCGCCGGCTCTAACCATTGAGCTACAGGCCCTCAGCGTCGGGTGTCCGACGCCGTGGTGCCGGAAGCCGGCACCTGGATGCCGGGGCAATGGTTCCCACGGCATCGGTTCGCTCTAGCCCAAATTGCAGGGAGCCACAAGCGGGCAGGGCAACATCTGTGGATGATGCATATTTCGTGGGCAGAGGCACTGGAACCTTCGCACGGCGGAAACACTTATTCGAATCATATTCCGCTGAAAAGGGCGATTGCAGATGGTGGCTTCGAACAGTGCCGTGGTGCTCATCGTTGAGGATGAGCCGCTGATCCGGTTCAATATCCTCGATGTGCTTGAGGATGTCGGCCATGTGGCGCTGGAGGCGGCGAATGCGGATGAGGCGCTGGTGGTGCTGAAGGGTCGGCAGGATGTCGATATCCTGTTCACCGACGTCAACATGGCCGGATCGATGGATGGCATCCAGCTTGCCAAGCGGGTGAGGGCGATGCGGCCGAATATCGGCATCATCATCACCTCGGGCATGGTGCGGCTCGATCCGATGGCCCTGCCTGCCAATACCGCCTTCCTGCCCAAGCCCTATCTGCACGATACGCTGATTTCGACGATCGATTCCCTGATGGCTTGACGTCCTTGAGGCGTTGACGAACCGAGGTGACCGGGGGCGCGCAGCCGCAAAACGGGGACAGGTTTTGCGGCCGCGCGCGAGGCGCTGGGAGGCGTGCCCCTCTTCAGGCGCGGCGGAGGGGACCCGCGCCCTCAGCCGAAGCTGCTCTTCAGCGCCTCATTCTCATGCTGAGCCTTCTTTTCGTAGATCGTGAACAGCGCCATCGAAAGCAGATAGGAGAGGAAGGGATCCCCTATCTGCGTGGCGATGTCGCGGGATGCGAGGACATGGCGCTCCAGCGCGGAGATGTCTTTCGGTGTTGCGGTTTCAATGAGGCGTTTCATGCTGCCATCTCCAGGAATTGCGTCACGACCGAGCGGGCCGGAACATGTCTGACATAAAGGGGTAGGGTCAGGCCGAGGGCGGCGCGCATCTTGCGCAGCACGCGGTCAGACACTTCGAAGGCGCCGCAGCAGACGGGATACTTGCCGTAGCCGTCTGCGCGGCCGAGTTCTTCCACTTCGGCGCCTGCGCGTTTGTAAACGCGCTTGAGATAGGGTTCGTAATTGGAAATCATCGTGTGGATGCCGTGGTCGAGCGCGCATTCGCAGAGCGCCAGCAGCATCATCGAGAAGGCGCGGCCGGCATCGATGTTGGGGAAATCCCTGGCGATCGCCTCTTCGTCGATGCACATACGCGTGCCTTCCCAGATACCCGGAGCCACGAGATCGGCGGCGGCCGGAAAGGTCTCACGGAAGACGTCGTAGAGAAGAGTCGGACCGGTCGTCGGCATCAGGCGCATGCCGCCATAAAGGCGCGTGCGGCTGTCGTTGCACCAGACGAGGTAGGCCGGAGAAAGCGAATCATAGCTGTCGCGTTCGTAGGGGCCGATGACGGGAACGTCCCAGCCGAGCTGGTCGGCGAAGACCTTCTTGCGCAGGCGGAACATCTGCTCGAGTACGGCGGCGTATTTCTGATATTCATGTGCCTGAATGATAACGAACATTTTGCCCTCCAGCGTTTGCAGTTCGTGGAGAGCAGAATGGTTCAGGCGTGCCGGATCGGAAATTCCCTCAGATGGGCCCCCTCAGATGGGGGGATTAGCCCAAAAGTATGAGTATTGGGTCACGGCAGGCGAAGACGAGGCGCGGCCGGGAAGGATCACGATCCTCCGGCATTTGAAGCGACACGTCGGATCCTCGGAAAATCGATTTCGATTCTCAGGGATTGATGATGCGCAGCTGCACCGCCCGCGAGGCGGCCGCCGAAATCGTGGCGCAGCCGAGCTTGAAACGGGCGGTTTTCAGGTAATCGCGCGTCGTGTGCTCCGATATGCCCAATATCACCGAGATATCCTTGTAATCCTTGCCGAGCGCCGTCCAGTGCAGGCACTCGATCTCGCGCGGCGACAATGTCGGCACCGGATCATGCTCGCCATGCAGTTCATAGACGGCCTTGCGGTGGATCAGATGGGCGATCTCGATCCATTCGTTGCGGCAGCGGCGCACAAGCGCGGCCCATTCCTCGACCGGGATGCGGGCGTTCAGCGACAAGAGCGCGCGGCGTTGCGCCTTGTCGGCGACGGGAATGGAATAGCCGTTGCCACCGATGCCGTGTTTCTGGGCGTCGACCAGCATGGCATAGGCTTCCGGGGTCGGCTCGACCTCGCTCCAGTCGAAGGGCAGCTGGCGCTCGAAGCCCTGCTTGACGATCGGATCGACTTTCACATAGCTGTTCAAGAGGTAGCGGGAGACCCAGGCATCCGGATAGGTGGTGCGCACGAAGGGGGAATCGATTTTGCTCGCGATCGTCTGGGCGAGATGGTAGGTCACGAAATCGAGACCATATTCCGCCTGGAGAATACGGATGGCGGCATCCACATTGGTTGCAGCCTTGATCTGTTCGAAAGCGGGTTCGAACTTGTCGCTGTAGGTATTCTCGGTCATTTCCATTGTCCCAGTTCTCTCAATCTTACCGCGAGCACCGTCATAAATACAAGGCATCCCCACATATGCGGGGAATGACAATCCGGCCGCCGCCTGCTAGCGCCTTTCATGAGGAGACCTCATATGGACAGCAAGAGACCGTTCGAGATTGCCGAATGCCGACAGGCCGCCAAAGGCCTGAAATCCAGCTGGCAGGACATGGCAGGTTCCGAAGCGTTGATCCGTGCCCTTGTTGCCGAACGCAACGGCGACACCCCTTTGGCGCTGTTCTGGACCGAGGTCCACCGGGCGCTGTGCCAGGAAAACAACGCTTTCTGACATGGCCCGCCCCGGCGGGCGGTGTGAGGCTTTCCCCGACATGAGAGGCCCGGCCGGGCAGCAATCAGCGCCGCGGCCGGATGGAATCACGCTTCGCGCATGCGCACTTTTTCATCCCTGTTCCGTTTCCGATTTTGCGAGAAGAGTGTCGAGCGGCAATGTCGCGGGCGGGTGAAAGAAAAACCCGTACTCCATGGATTTATGCCAATATGCTTGACGAAGTGTTTCAAGCGGAAACAGCGGCGTTCGGGGAAGGGGGTGGACTGTGCCATTATCTACGCGCCCGCCGTCTTCGGCGCGCCGCTCCGTCTTCCGTTGAAGCAAGCCGCACCCTCTCTCCGCCTCCGGCGAGGCAAGCCGCATCCCTCTCTCCGCCATCGTGAGACCACACCTCTCTCCGCCCTTATCCTGAGGCGCCCCGCAGGGGCCTCGAAGGACGAGGGTCGGCCACCGGTGCTTCCTCCGCAAGCGGGGTGCTGCTCATCACCCGCCCCCGTCCTTCGAGGCTTCGGCCGTTGGCCTC
>NZ_JBOBHU010000024.1:0-89646 GCF_050587665.1 Rhizobium sp. Nf11,1
GACGCGCCCGATGGGGCGCGTCCTTGATATAAATTACCAAAATCGGCGACAAAACTTATCCGGCTTCGGTCACCCTCAAAAGGGCGGTTTTCAAGCTGGCGATCTGTCCCTTCAACTCATCGAGACGCTCGCGCTCGGCCTCGACCACCTCGGGGTTGGCATTGGCGACGAACTTCTCGTTGGAAAGCTTGCCATTGATGCGAGCGATTTCGCCATCCATCTTGGCAATCGCCTTTTCCAGACGGGCCTTTTCGGCGGAAAGATCGATCAGATTGCCGAGCGGAAGGCAGACAGTGGCTTCGGCGACGACGATCTGAGCCGCGCCCTTCGGCGCATCGTCGGAAAGCGATATCGCTTCCACGCGGGCAAGCCGCTTGATGGCGGCGTCGTGGCGGAACAGCCTTTCGCGCGTGAGATTGTTGGCCTTAACGACGACCAGCGGGGCGGTCGCCGACGGTGGCACATTCATTTCGGCGCGCACGGAGCGGATGCCTGAGACGAGGTCGATCAGCCAATTGATCTCGTCGGCGGCTGCGTTATCCGCATAGGACGGCGCCGGCCATTCGGCATGGCACACCAGCGTGTCGCGCTCCTTGCCTTCGCCTGCGGTATGCGCCCAAAGCTCTTCGGTCATGAAGGGCATGAAGGGATGCAAGAGCTTATAGATCTCTTCGAGAATATAGGCGCTGCAGGCCTGGGCTTCGGCCTTGGCGCCCCCGTCATCGCCATTGAAGACCGGCTTCAGAAGCTCGAGATACCAGTCGCAGACTTCGTTCCAGACGAAACGGTAGAGCGCGCCGGCGGCATCGTTGAAGCGGAAGGCTTCAAGCGCTTCCGTTACGTCACGTTCCGTACGGGCAAGCTCCGTCAGGATCCAGCGGTTGATGGTGAGCTCGGCGGCCTCCGGCACGAAGTGCGGATCGCTCTTAGCACCGTTCATCTCGGCAAAACGCGTGGCGTTCCAGAGCTTGGTGCCGAAATTGCGGTAGCCGGCGATGCGGGCCGGATCGAGCTTCACGTCACGGCCCTGTGCGGCCATGATCGCCAGGGTGAAGCGCAGCGCGTCGGCGCCGTATTCGTCGATCAGTTCCAGCGGGTCGATGACGTTGCCCTTCGACTTCGACATCTTCTGCCCGTTCTTATCGCGCACCAGTGCGTGGATATAGATCGTATGGAAGGGTTCGACGGAATCGCCATTCTCGTTCTTCATGAAATGCAGGCCCATCTGCATCATGCGAACGACCCAAAACGGGATGATATCGAAACCGGTGACGAGGACATTCGTCGGGTAGTAACGCGCAAGTTCCGGCGTCTCGTCGGGCCAGCCGAGCGTCGAGAAAGGCCAGAGCGCAGAAGAGAACCATGTGTCGAGCACGTCCTCGTCCCGCGTCAGGATTTCGCCAGGCTTGAAGTTTTCGAGCAGGTCCTCGACATAGGCCTTCATCGGCCCCTCATGCGAGAGGTAATGCTGGATCGCCGCCTGCAGCGCCTCCTCCTCGGTTTTTTCGACGAAGACTTGGCCGTCGGGACCGTACCAAGCCGGAATCTGATGGCCCCACCAGAGCTGGCGGGAGATACACCACGGTTCGATGTTCTCCAGCCAATTGAAGTAGGTGTTTTCCCAGTTCCTGGGAATAAATCTGGTCCTTCCCTCGCGAACGGACTCCAGGGCAGGCTGCCCCAATGTCTTGTTGTCGACAAACCATTGTTCCGTCAGCCGCGGCTCGATCGGCACGCCGCCACGGTCGCCATGCGGGACCATATGTTTGTGCGGTTCGATCTTGTCGACAAGGCCGGCCTCTTCGAAGATCTCGACGATGACCTTGCGTGCATAGAAGCGGTCCTGCCCTTCCAGACGGTCCCAGGCGCCATGCAGCGCCGCCGGATTGTCGAGACCTTCAAGGAAATCCTCATTGTCCTTGATGGCAATGGTGCCATCGACGTTCATGACGTTGATCGCCCGCAGTTTCGCGCGCTTGCCGACTTCAAAGTCGTTGAAATCATGGGCAGGCGTGATCTTCACCGCACCTGTGCCGGCCGTCGGATCAGCATAGGAATCGGCGACGATCGGTATCCTGCGGCCGACGATCGGCAGGATCACATGCTTGCCGATGATCGGCTTGTAACGCTCGTCTTCGGGGTTCACGGCAACGCCGGTATCGCCGAGCATCGTCTCCGGCCGCGTCGTGGCGACAACGATATAGTCACGCGTCTCGAACTCAGTCGGCTTGCCTTCCTCGTCGAAGGCGATCGGATATTGATAGGTGACGCCGGGCTCGAGCGGATAGCGCAGATGCCACAGATGACCCTTCACCTCGTGTTGTTCGACCTCCATGTCGGAAATCGCCGTCAGGAGTTTTGGGTCCCAATTGACGAGGCGCTTGTCCTTGTAAATCAGGCCTTCCTTATAGAGCGTGACGAAAACCTCGAGAACGGCTTGCGACAGGCCTTCGTCCATGGTGAAGCGCTCGCGTGACCAGTCGCAGGACGCGCCGAGGCGCTTCAGCTGGTTGAAGATCAGACCGCCCGATTCCGCCTTCCATTCCCAGATCTTGTCGATGAAGGCTTCGCGGCCCATCTCGCGGCGGCCCGGCAGCTGCTGCTCCTTCAGCTTGCGCTCGACGACCATCTGGGTGGCGATGCCGGCGTGATCCATGCCCGGCTGCCAGAGCACGTCCTTGCCGCGCATGCGCTCGAAGCGCACCATGATGTCCTGCAGCGTATTGTTCAGCGCGTGCCCCATATGGAGCGAACCGGTGACGTTTGGCGGCGGGATCACGATGGTGAAGGTCTCGGCCCCTGGTTTGGCGTTCGCGCCGGCGCGGAAGGCGTCCGCCTCATCCCATTTCGCGGCGATTTTCGGTTCGACTGCGGCGGAATCATAGGTCTTGTCGAGCATTTTCTGACCAATTTCGAGGTTCGAGGATGGGGGGTTGTAAATAGGATGGCCACGGCCAAGTCAATAAAAAAGCCGCCCCGGAGACCGGAGCGGCTTTTCCAGGAAAAATCAATCCGATCAGCGGCGCGGGCCGCGCGCCACGCGCTCGATTTCCTCGCGCACCAGCCGTTCGACCAGAGTCGGCAGATTGTCATCAAGCCATTCACGCAGCATCGGGCGCAGCATGTCCTCGGCAATCTCGTCCAGCGACCGGCGCTCGGCACCGTCGATCGCCGCGGCAAGCTCCTCGAAGGAGCGGCTGATCTGCAGACCGGCATCTTCCGAAAGCAGGGCGGGCTGGGCCTCCTCGACAACGCTCGGCAGGAAACGCTCGGTCGACGAAGGAGCGGGCTCCAAAGCCGGTGGCGCAGTTTCGGCGGCAGCAGCGGCTTGATCGGCGACGGCGACCCGCGGTGTTTCGGCAAGCGCCGGCTCAAGCGGCTGCCGGACGGGACCAGAGGAAACGGGTGCTGCGGCAGTGGTAAAAACAGGCTGTGCCGGCTGCGGCTGCGGACTTGCAGCGCGCGGCGGCTCCGGCATGACGGCCGGCTGCGGCTCCGGCTGGCGGAAGCCGCTCGGAATTTCGCGCAAGGCTTGACCGGCCTGCACGGCGCTGCGCTCGGAGGCGGCGCGCACGCGGGCCGCGACATCGGCAAGCGACAGCGCGCGGGCCGGAGCTTCGGTCTCAGGGGCGGTGCCGGCCGAATTGGCGGCGACGAAACGCGGATCGGACGAGCGCATGGCCGGTTCGGGAAACTCGACGCCGGCATAGGTGTCATCCACCGTCAGATGGATTTCGGAGCCGTTGTCGTCGTCGTCAGCGCCGTAAACCGGCGGCACGGAAGCTGAAATCGCCTTGCCGGCGCCGGGTTCATTGCTTTCGATGATCTGGCGGATGGAGGCCAGAATTTCTTCCATGGACGGTTCACGCGCTACACTTGGCTGAGCCATATCTATCCCCGTTATCCCAACACAACGATCGGACGGTGTGGAGCGTTCATCCGAATCACCACGACCTTAGAATACCCCAGACGCGAAAAAAATCATCGAGAATCAAATGAATGCGGCCATGCACAGTTTTGTTACCCAATGTTTGCCGCCCGCCATCCGGGACGACAACGCCAGGATAAATTATGTTTGTGAAGGCTTTCCGGCAGCACTGACAGAAACGGGCGCCAATGGCGCCCGTCGCTCGAATTCACCAGGGAGAACGACGTCAGAAAACGAATTCGCGCGCCTTGGCAAAACCCGGCAGTGGCTTGACTGAAGCGTTGAAGAAGACGTTTTCCGAGATGGCGCCGCGCTCGGCGACGAAGACCTTGGCGCGAGCGGCATTGCCATAGCCTTCGACCGTGACCAGACGGCCGCCATCGCGCAACTGCCCGAGAAGAGCGGCCGGAACCTCCTCGACCGCGCCGTTGACGAAGATCAGATCATAGGGAGCGCCGGCGGCATAGCCTTCTTCGAGGGGACCGGTCACGACCTCGATCTTGCCATAGCCGGCAAGGTTTGCCTTCGCTTCGGCAGCCAGCGCCTCGTCGCATTCAAGGGCAATGACCGAGCCGGCGATGATCGACAGCAGCGCCGTTGTATATCCCGTGCCGCACCCGACCTCGAGCACGAAATCGTCTTTGCCGATGGTGGCCAGTTGCAGCAGCTTGGCAAGCGGCGAGGCCTCCATCAGGAAGCGGGCCGGCTTGCCCGGCGCGGCGGGTGATATTTCGACGTCGTTGTCGATATAGGCCAGCAGCTTTGATTTCTCCGGCACGAAAGCCTCGCGCGGCACGGTGAGAAAGGCCGTCAGCACGGAATGCGAGGTAACATCCGTCGTGCGGATTTGGGTGTCGACCATCTTTGCGCGCGCTGCTTCGAAATCCATCATGTCCTCTCGCTCTTGAAAGCGGTTCCTGTCCCTCGTCTCTTAATCTCCGCCACGGATGCTTTCAAGACTTGGCAACGGTCGGCGAAAAGAATCCGCCAGGCGGCTCTTTCTCGCCACAGGAGGCAGGGCGCTGCAACGCAAGCGTGATATGCCCTCCCCCTCATGTTATAATTTGCAGCGGAGTGAATAGGAGGAGCAGGCCAATGTCTGCGATTTTCGAATATTTCACGCTGTTCGATTTTCTTATCGTCGCAGCGCTGGTCGGCATCTTTTGCTGCGGGCTGCTGGACGGTGAGACGACCTGAGGAGATCGAGCGCCGAAGCACACTCCGGCGCAGCTTGCATGGAGCCCGCGACCATCCGAGGCGGGGACGCGGGTTGGGTGCGCTTGACCGTAAAATGGGGTGCGGCCGAGCGATCATCTCGAAATCAGCCAGGTTTCACAACCCTTTAGCAGCGATGAGGAGAAATTGGAGGCCTCGCCCGGAATTGAACCGGGGTACAAGGATTTGCAGTCCTCTGCGTCACCACTCCGCCACGAGGCCTCACCTGTGACCGACATCGAAAAATATCGTGTGGTGGCCGCGATTTAGACCAGCTCTAGAATGAGCGCAAGACCTTTCATTCTGAATGGGATCCTTTTTTCATTCCAGATAGCGTTGGCGGAAAATCCTGCGTGACCCGCTCCACGCTTGGATGATGATAGTGGGTTAACTACATACCAACAAAAGTCCAGCCCTTCGGCATCACCCCAAATAGTTACGATTGCAATGCGAACCGATTTGGTTGATCCCCATTTTCTGGGGAGAAATCATGCACGACGCGACATTCGGCGGGACTGCCAAAGACATCTTTTTTTCACTGCTTGCCACGCTCAAGCGCCTCTCGAGGATCTATGTGAACGGAGGCAAGGAAGACGAGTGGGGCTATGCCCTCGTTACCGAAACTGTCATCGACATCAACACGAAGATGCCGATCACCGGCCACGTGATGCGCAAGGTCGTCGACGGCAAGTTTGTTCACCGCCAGATGACAGAGGAAGAGTGCGAAGATTTCAACGCCGGCCGATCCTGGTGAATTGCCTGCCACTCGGGACATGAAAAACCACCGGCGGCATTTGGACAAATTCCCAACTTGACTTAGAGCGCCTGCCCGCCATCTTATCGCCGTGGGAGGGATAGGAGCTGCGATGGAATGGGCTGCCCTCAAAGAAAGGCAGGGACGTGCGGCATATGATGCCGAGACCCGGGATCTCCACGTAAAGTTCGCCGGTTCCGCGCCGGTGAAACATGCGAACATTCCGCCACATGTCTACCAGAACCTTCTGGAAACGAACGATCCGCACTTCTATTACCGGTATTATATCGCGCCATCGCGCGTCTCACCGGCCCGTCGACAACCCTTCTCGATGGTCGTCCACGGACTGAAGCTCGTTCTGCTTCTTGCCGCCTGCAGTGTGTTGATGGCAACCGAGCTCGATCAGGGCCATGGCGGGATTTTCGAGGAAAGCGAACTGAGATCGAACTAGAATCGCAATCATCTGGATCCATGCAGCTCGAACTCGACGGCGGGCCCGTGTGATCAGCCGATGATGATGCCGACGCTTTCAAGCGAGGTCCTCTTCTGGGAGCGGTAGCGGCGATCGTCCCGACCGCGGTCGTTCCTGCCGTCGCGCTCATTACGGCCGTTAAAATTGCGATAGTTGCGAGGCCCGTTATACCAGCCTTCGCCTTGATCGATGACGCACCCTTCGGGGCGGCGGCAGATACCGCTCGCGTCAAAACCCCGGCTGTCGACGGCCTGGGCCTCGGCTGATGTGGCTGAGACCATCGCCGCTACCGAGAAAACTGCAATAAAAAATGGCTTCATATCCTCACCCGGATCATCGTGGTGCGTTTCAGCTCCATAAATCACCAATGCCGAAAACGATCCACGTTCCGCAGGGCGTCTCCCGCGACCGCCGTTAGCCGGCCGGCGTTCGCCGCCTGTGCCACCAGACTGCCAGCCGGCGCCGAAGCCGGCGGGCGATGGAAAGATCATGCGAAAGCACCAGGAGGCCGAGCGGCAGCATCCAGAAACCGAGGACCGGCAGGAAGCCCAGCAATCCACAGAAAACGAGGGCCGCACCGATTGCCATCCGTCCGATGCGTGAGTGCGGCATGCCAATGCTGAAGGAGCCGAGCATAAGCCTGTGGTTTACGTGGTCGATACCGAAGCGCCCTGCCCGCCTTCTGCGCTTTTCGCTGCCCGTTGTCTCTTGGCGATCATTCCTATTTGTCATTTCCCAGAGATGGGCGCAGACTGTCCAAATACAAGTTCATTTCATTTTTTTGAAAAAACTGCTTGGCAAATCGGGCAAGCATTTGTATTAGCCCACTCACACCGCGCCAAGCAGTGATCCCTGGTAGCTCAGCGGTAGAGCATTCGACTGTTAATCGACAGGTCGCCGGTTCGAATCCGGCCCGGGGAGCCAATTCTAGAAATAAGTGCCTGTTTTGTTGAGCAATCCGAAGGCAGGCACTTACTTCCCCGCTTTCCCCCAATTTTGAAGTCATATGTTGCCGTCGCTTGGGCTATAATTTTTCTGTTACTGATTTATCCCAACGTTAATTCCGCCGTTGGCGGCACACCGACCGTGGGCGGCAAGGCACTCCTCTCGCCTAGTCCTAAATCCGCACCCGCCTGAACCTTGCGAAAGTTCCCAAGGCGCGTGGATTCGGTCTATCTGAAGCTTTTGCTGGTAACCACGGATGTACTGGCGCCGTGCTAATGCAAAAGAAGGGTCGGCGCTGTCATTCGCCCGATCCTTCTCTTTTGCGACAGTTCAGTGGCTACTGCTGATAGCTCCCTTCCCTGTCCGACACGTGATTTCCTCGCACCGCAGCTGGTCAGATCCAGACAGGTATCGGCGCAGGCTACCCTACTGCATGTTTTCATGCCGAGGGCAGTTGCAGTTAGTGCTGCCGACTAAAAGTCAAAATACACGGTCACACCTGACCGACGGCGATAGGGGTAATCGTCGCGATAGCCGTAATAGTCGCGATAGCCGTGGTAGTCGCGGTAGCCGTAATAACGCGGACGATAGCACGAGCCGTAATACCGGCAGTCGCGGTAAGCGTACCGGTGTTTCTTCCAGTGGCCATACGCATGTCCATTACCGTGGTGACGGTGTTTGACCTGCTCGACGTCGGCCGTGTGTATAGCTACCGCTTTCGACACGACAATCGGCGCGGCGTTAAGCGGCAGGGCGAAAGATGCAGACAAGACAATGGCTGCAAGCGAGGAAAAAAGCATCTTCATCGGCGCATCCTTTCAAGCTGCGATTCTGGTTTAACAAGCATTAACCTCCGATGAACGACGGCCCGCTCACAAAAACACCAGAGACGCATCGCTGGTTTGGCCGCGGGTGGTGTTCGAGTCGGCCATTGGTGTTCAGAGCAAGCGCACACGGGCAGTCAGCCGGCGGCGACCGTTATCGAGGGAGCGCGCCCGGCGCTGCTGCCTGGCCGCCGGCATAGGTATAAGATGTGAAAATGGCACGCCCATTAAGTTGGGCGTGCCGAATTACCGATCCTTGCTCCGATAATGCGACTTACCAGGTCTGGCGATTATACCAGTCGTCAATGTCTCGCCGGGTACGGTCTTTCTCGTAGCCGTAGCGCTCCTGGATCTTGCCTTCGAGCTGATCGCGCTTACCGTTGATGACGTCAAGATCGTCGTCGGTCAGCTTGCCCCACTGCTCCTTGACCTTGCCTTTCATCTGCTTCCAATTACCTTCGACGCGGTTCCAATCCATGGCTTATTCCTCCTGTCGTTAGGAAAGAGGAACGGAGATGAGCGATAAGGGTTCCGCTTCGGCAGGCGGCCAGCCAGTACAGAATCAACATTCTTCGTACGGGCAGCGAGTGGCAAGACTCCGCCTCGAGCGGCTGGAGGCTCTGATTGGGTGTTCAGCATGTCGGATCGAGCGCTTTGTCTCGCAAATTCTGGTCGTCCGACCCCAGACATCGGATTTGAAGCGGCTCCCTCTCTAATAGCTGCACGAACGGCCGTCGCCGGGCCGGAAGCCGTCGGCGCAGGCCGGGTTCATGGAATCGCCAGGCTGGTATCCCGATGCCGAGCCATATGAATTTGGCGGCGTCGAGCAAGCTGAGGCAATGACCGACAGGCCAATTGCTCCGGCCGCTAAGAATGCTCGAAATCTGTTCATGAATACTTCTCCCATTTCCGCTGCGCTCGGTAAGCGAGAGTCCCTTCTTCCAGAACCACGGGAGCATTTCCCGAACTCCTCCGAAATCACTCTGCGGCTGAAGATATAGGCGCGACTCTCAACGGACGTCAGCTTCAGCCGCGAAAATTCGTGCGGGCCGTTAAAAATTATGAGTGCAATACGTTCATATTGTCGGCCATCCTCGCGGTATTAGAAGATAGCACAACGCATATGGCGCCCCGGAAGCGATACTGACTTCCGGGGCAAGTTGACGAAGCGGCTCGAGCTTTCAGCGGCATGCATTTGCCGCATCAGGTTGTGTCGAGCTATTGCCGGAGGTGGGAGCCGGGTTGCCGGTGCCGCCGGCCTGCTGGCGCTGACAGTCGTTCGGATCGCCGCCGGAGCCGGTCGCACCGGTCGCACCGGCGCCGACAGTCGTATTTGCGCCGGCACCGCTGGAGTTCGTGTTGCCGGAACCGCTGGCGTCCGAACCAGACATGGTGCCGCTGCCGGAACCTGAGCCTCCGCCGCCGCCGCTGCCCGATCCCGAGCCTCCACCTGATTGCGCCATTGCCGACGTTGCCAGGCCAATCGAGATTGCTGCTACTGCCATCATTCTCAGAAGCATTGGATATCCTCCTCGCTGCTTCATTGCCGATAGGCAGCAAACAAAAGCCTCTGGAGATTGTTTCAGTTCGAAAACGTACAGGAACGTCCCTGCGTCGCTCACCGCCTCGGCCGATGACCGAACGAACGGCGGAAACGCCTTCATTCTTGACTCGAAGGCGGATGAGAACATAATAGGAACATCGGTGGGGCGCAAATGAAAATCGGATTGGAAGCTCTGAAGGAGATCGAGGTCGTGCGTCCGCAGGCAGCCGAAAAATTAGCAGAAGAAACGTTGAGAGGAGAAGTCGACGCAGTTGTCGCTTTTCACCAAGGGGACGTCCGTGCCGCCATTACAACGCTGCTGCTGGATTGCCGTCATCTCAGACTTCAGCTCGCCCTGAGAGATAAAGGCGTGAGCCGCGGCATGGCCTGTGAACGGACAACGACCGTTGAAAGGCCATGAGACATCGTCGCGGTATCGGCCTCGCGCCTCCTGATCGCCACTCCGTCGAAATCGAAAGGGCAACATTGGCGACGTTGCCGGAGTGGTTCGTCATGTATGCCCGTTGCCACGCATGTCGCCGCCAGATGTTTATCGAGCGGCGGAATATTGCCCGGCGCTGCGGCCAGAACCTGTCTCTCGCCAGTCTGGCCAAACGCCTTCAATGCCAAGGATGCGGCAAGACCGCTCCAGCAATCTGCTGTTCCTTCAAATGCTGCCGCGCGACAGACAGGCAACGGCGCGCTTCAAACCCACCGCTTCCACCGGCGGGAACAAACGCCATCGTTAAAAGTTGTGTGGCATCAACCACGTAACGTCGCCTTTGACAGGAGGTCTCTCATGGGTCGCGGTATTCTACTTTGGCTGCTTGGCGTTCCACTGCCTATCATCATTCTTCTGGCTCTGTTTATGCGATAGGAACGGATCATGTCGGTTTCAATGACAGGTTCCGGAGAGGTTGCTGCTCCGGTCGAATCCTCCAAATCCGCCATGACATGGGGACCCATCTTCGGTGGCGCGGCCGCCGCCATCGGAGTAACCCTCATCCTTCTTCTTCTGGGATCCGGGCTTGGGTTGACGATGGTGTCGCCCTGGTCAGGACAAAGCAGTTCGCTCGGCACGCTCGGCATCACAGCGGCGATCTGGCTCGTTCTCGTGCAATGGCTCTCCTCCGCGCTCGGAGGCTATGTAACCGGCCGCTTGCGCACAAAATGGGCCGCCGTCCACACCGACGAGGTTTTCTTCCGCGACACCGCGCATGGTTTTCTAAGCTGGGCTCTGGCAACCATCTTCGTCGCCGGATTCCTTGCGTCGTCGCTGACATCGCTTGCCGGTGCCGGTGCACAGGCGGTAGGATCGGCCGCGCAAGCCGTAGGCTCGACCGCCGCGGCCGCCGGTACGGCAGCAGCAACGTCGTCAACCTCGCCGCTGGATCTTTCCACCGCCTATTTTACCGACGCATTGCTACGCCCTGACCAGGCGCGTGCGGCAGCGACATCCAACGATGCTGCGGCAACGTCGGAAGTCTCCCGCATCCTCCTCAATGGCGCTGCCGAAGGGCAAGTTCCAGATGAGGACAAGGCCTATCTTGCCACCATCGTCTCTGCGCGGACCGGTCTCTCCGAAGCCGATGCACGCGCCCGCGTGGATGCTGTGCTGAAGCGTATCGACGACGCTAAGGCCGCCACGCAGAAGGCTGCCGACGAGGCACGAAAAGCCGCCTCGACCACGGCATTGCTGGGATCCTTGTCGCTTCTGGTCGGCGCCTTCATAGCCGCTGCGGCTGCGGCTCTGGGAGGATCGCAACGCGACGCAGAGGAAGATCTCGTCGTCACATCCCGCCTCTAACTGAGGGGGGCGCGGTCTCAACGGCGCGCCCCAGTCCTCGGCTCGGCAGTCAGCCTGACCAAAAGCACGCACGTCACGCTAAAGCCGGTAGAGGAGCGTATGAAGACGTGAAACGCCAAAGCGCATCTGAATAATCGCGACACGCCTGGTGATGGAAACGGCTACGATCTGCTCCATCTTCCTTTATGGGACTGTGGAGAGCCATATGCGCTGGCGCTTTCGACTGATTTCCGACCTCGCCGTTTCATGGGCAGGGCACCGTGTGGTTCCTGTCGCGCTGATTGGGTTCATAACTCTATGGACGGCAGTCGGTTTAAGATTTTCCTTTCCCCGGCAGTGGTTTCTGCTGACCAACATGGTGGGCACGCTCGTCACATTCCTTATTTTGCTGCTGCTGCAGCACTCCCAAAATCGGGACATGAAGGCACTCCATGCCAAGCTCGACGAACTAATCCGATCAAGCGAGGCAGGAAACCATTGGATTGCAGCCGAGAAGAAAGATGCCGACGCCATTGAAGAGATGCGGCAGCAACATCAAGACCAGATTTCGGCGAAGCGAGTGTGAGGAGATGGGCGCCTCTAACCGGACGTTGCCTCTGCGCCGGATTTCTCGTCCGATTTCTCATCCGCCTTCTCCTCGACGCTTTCGGCCTTTTCTGCAAGCGTCTTGCTCATTTCCCTGAGCTCGCCCTCGTCGAGCTTTTCGATGCCGACAAATTTATTGGCGGCCTGACTCGTCAGAATGAGTTCGTCAAGCTTGGCCTGCAAAGCCTTTCCGTCACGGTTCTGGCTGTTCTGCAACACAAACACCATCAGAAAGGTGATGATGGTGGTCGTCGTGTTGATCACGAGCTGCCACGTTTCGGAATAATCGAAATATGGCCCGGACACTGCCCAGACGAGGACGAGCATCAGAGCTGCGATAAAGGTGAACGGCCTTCCCGACAGCTCGGCGACGGCGGTTGCGAAGGAAGAGAAGAAGTTGGATTTGTTCGACATTCGAGAAGGCTCCCGCAGCATCAATGCTGTCAATCGACAACATCAACTCCACATCCGGGCGGAAGTTCCTCATGCCGTCGAGGTCGATCCGGACGGCATGCTCAATGCATGAGATTGCTGGTCAGACGCGTCGGATCAAACCCGATGAATCAGCGTTTCTGTGATTTGGCAACGGCCTGCTTCTGGTGGCTGAGGACCAGTTCGATCTGGACATCTTGTTGAAACTCCATCACCCGCTGACCGACAAGGCTCTCCGGCATTCCCGCGGCTAGAAGCTGATCGGCAAGCCTGCGGCACTCGGCCTTCCAGAATTCGACTGCGTCCGCGCCATGCCGGCGGCCGAGTTCCCGGGCGCAGCGTTCGATATTGGCAGTTCCGGTTGCGGAGGGAAAGGCAATAACCTTGCCTTCGTGAGAGGTGGCGGCAGGGCGGCAGGTCGTTTCAGTGGCCATCGAATACAGGTTTCCTTTGATCCTATATGTTGTCTACGGGAGGATGGTTAATGCTTTCTATTCGTTCGCCTCTTCCAATGCCGAGACTCTGCGTCACTGCCGTCAGATCACCGCATCTTCGGCCTTGACGCCGCCACGCCGA
This sequence comes from Rhizobium sp. Nf11,1, assembly GCF_050587665.1. Lineage (NCBI taxonomy): Bacteria > Pseudomonadati > Pseudomonadota > Alphaproteobacteria > Hyphomicrobiales > Rhizobiaceae > Rhizobium > Rhizobium sp. Nf11,1. The sequence continues at coordinate 13,082 of NZ_JBOBHU010000024.1, forward strand.
TACGCCGACAGTCTCGGTCACAATCGACACCTTGAGGCAGCAGAGACCAACGATGACGATAACCGCCCCCCGCGATTTCCTGAAAAGCCTGTTCGACGCGGCAGTTCGCGCGGCCGATCCGCTGACCGGCATCAAATCGCACCTGCCGGAGAAACCGAAAGGAAGAACCGTCGTGATTGGCGCCGGCAAGGGCGCGGCGCAGATGGCGCGGGCGCTCGAAAGCGCATGGGCCGGACCGATCGAGGGGTTGGTGGTCACGCGATACGGCTATGGCTGCGAAACACGCTTCATCGAGATCATCGAGGCAGCCCATCCGGTGCCCGACGCTGCTGGGTTCGCTGCCGCCAGACGGTTGATGGAAACGGTGAACCGGCTGACGGAAGACGATCTCGTGATCGCGCTGATCTGCGGCGGCGGCTCGGCACTGCTGCCCGCCCCGCCGGAAGGATTGACGCTCGAAGACGAAATTGCGCTCAACGAAATGCTGCTTGCGTCGGGCGCGCCGATCTCGGCGATGAATGTGGTGCGCAAGCATCTCTCCACCATCAAGGGCGGAAGACTGGCGGCAGCGACGAAAGCGAGAGTCGTCAGCCTGATCGTTTCGGATATTCCCGGCGATAACCCGTCCCACGTCGCCTCCGGGCCGACGGTGCCCGACGGTTCAACACGGCAAGAAGCGCTGGAGATCATCAGGCAGTATGGATTGCAGCTGCCGCAGGCCGCGCTCGACCATTTGAACTCGCCAAAGGCAGATGCACCGCGGCCGGACGATCCGGTATTCCTGCGGCACGAGCATCACATCATCGCCTCTGCCGGCGTTTCGCTGGCGGCCGCCGCTGCCGAGGCGGAATCACAAGGGATCACGCCGGCAATCCTTTCGGATGCCATCGAAGGCGAATCGCGTGACGTGGCGCTGGTGCATGCGGCCATCGCCCGCGAGATCCTCGGGCGGAACAGGCCATTCTCGAAGCCGGTCGTCCTCCTGTCCGGCGGCGAGACGACGGTGACGCTGAAAGCCAAAGGCGGCAAGGGCGGGCGCAATGGCGAATTCACCCTTGCCATGGCGCTTGCAATCGATGGGCAAGACGGCATTGCTGTGCTGGCTGCCGACACGGACGGGATCGACGGCTCGGAAGACAATGCCGGCGCCTTTGCCGATGACGGCACGGTGAAGCGTCTGCGCGCCGCCGGGCTCGATCCGCGCCGACTGCTCGACGGCAATGACAGCTACTCGGCGTTCAAGGCTATCGGCGATCTCTTCGAGACCGGTCCGACCGGAACCAACGTCAACGATTTCAGGGCGATCCTCATCCGTTAGAGACGACTAACCGGCGATCAGGTCTTGATCCGTCCCTGCCCGACCAGCCAGCCGACCGATTCCTGCACCGCCTGCAGAGACGTATATCTCGGGGTGTAGCCCAACAGGCGCCGGGCTTTGGCAATCGAGCAGTTCGGACTGCGGGCGATGTGCTCCCATGTCGCCTCCGCGTCCTCGGCCGTCTGGCCCTCCGCCCAGGCGTCGAATGGTGCGAAGGTGAGCTTCGGGTCCTGCCCGAACCACCGCGACATGAATTCGGCGTAGCCGCGAAGCGTCACGGCCTGCTCCGATACCGCATGGAAACTTTCGCCGATCGATGCATTCCGATTGGCGATCGCGTCCATGAACATCGCCGCCACGTCGTCGGCATGGACATGATGAACGGTCTCCAGACCGAAATTGGGCAGCGCCAGAGCCTCTCCGCGGGCAAGGGTCGAAAAGACCTGCAGATTGAAATTGCCGGCCGGATTGAGCGGCGCCCATCCGCGGCCGACAATGTGGCCGGGATGAATGATGGTCGCCGGAAAACCCCGAAGTCTTGCCTGCTGCAGCAGATAGGTTTCGATCGCCGCCTTTTGAATGCCATAGTCACCGAACGGAGACTTCGGCGCTTCCTCCCGTGTCGGCACGGCCACCGGATATCCATGTGTCCAGATCGTGCCAGTATGTAGGAAATGGCCGACATGCCCTGACAGCGCCGTCACCAGCTGCTCGGCGCTTTCCAGCGTGAAGCAGATCATATCGATGACGATATCGGCGTTCAAGGCCCGCACGGCCGGGCCGAATTCGCCGGTCCGCTCCATCTCTACCCGGTCCATCTGTCGCTGATCGACGGAGGCCCAAGCGCGGTTTGCCGTATAAGGCCTTGCCGCGCCGCGGCTGATGGTGACGACGTCGTGACCCGCCTCCACCAGACGAGGAACGAGATAGGTTCCGACATGGCCCGTTGCCCCAATGACCAAAACGCGCATTGTCTTCCCTCCCGATGGCATGATCCGCTGCGACTATGCTGCGCCGCCGGGCGATCCTGCAAGCAGACTTTTCGTTGCGAATGGAGCAGGCCTTCTATTGGTTCCTGAAAACGAGGCAGGTGCCGCCGTGCTTGCGGATCTGATTGCAGACGTCGTTGGCCTCCATACGTGTCTGCCGGGCGATGCGGGCGGCATAACGCGGTCGAAAACCGAAGCTTCGATCGCGCTGACGCAGGATCAGGGGCTGCTCCGCGTTCAATGGCGCAGGCAGATTCAGCACGGCGTCGCGGAACATGCGCCGCGCCACGGCGGCATCGGCATTCGCCGCCAGCTGGACGCCCCAGGGAGCCCAAATGCCCTCCTGACGCCAAGGCGTGTCCTTCAATATCCGGCTTTCGGCCAGCGCCACGCAGCCGTCAAGGAAGGGCCTGTCCTTGTCGAGCGGGGCGGCCGCATTCTCAGGCGGATTTTCCTTCCACTCCTCGATCGTGTGCGCGGTGATCGCCATCACGTAGCCGCGCGTCTCGTAGGGTAACCTGCCTGTTGTAAGGTAAGTCGCAAGACCGTTTTCGCCGGCGTTGTAGGCGGCCGCGGCAAGGCCGAGATTGCCAAAACGATTTCGCAATTCGTCGAGATATTGCGCCGATTTCCTCAAGGCTTCCAGCGCCTGATAGCTGTCTTCGACGCCGCGAAGTTTCGCCGTTCCAGGCATGAACTGCGCAATGCCCTGCGCGCCCTTGATGCTGACTGCGTCGGGGCGAAAGGTGCTTTCCCGCCAGATGAGACGGGCGAAATAAGCCGGCGGCAACCGATTGGCCTCGGCGAAATGCTCGATCGCGATGCAGAGGTCACGATTGAAACTGTCCTTGCGGATGCAGAGCCGCTCGCCTGAACCGGAAGCTGCGGGTCCAGAATAGAGACAGGCTGGCTCGGCAGCACTCTCTTCCGGCTGAGCTTTCGGCGTATCGACGCCGGAAAACAGAAAATAAAGCAAAAGCAGGGCCTTCGCCGAACTCCTCAAAATGCCGGACTGACGCTTTCGCCCTATCATCGGATCTCAGCAGGTTAACTTCCATCGCGACGCTCATGCTAGATAACATCGATCATGGCGCGAAGCTTCCCATTTCGCAATGCGGGCATGAAAAAAGCCGCCGGGCAATGGCCGCGGCGGCTTCGGGAACGAACTTGAAAGCCGTTTTCAGACCGACGGCTGCTTCGTCTTCCTGAGATAGGGCAGAACCGTATCGAAGGAGCCGAACCGCGCGATCGCATCGTCATTGGAAACGGCGGCGGTGATGATGACATCTTCGCCCTGATTCCAGTTTGCCGGCGTCGCCACCTGGTGCTTGGCCGTCAGCTGGATCGAGTCGATGGCGCGCAGGATCTCATTGAAATTGCGGCCCGTCGTCATCGGATAGGTCAGGATCAGCTTGATCTTCTTGTCCGGACCGATGATGAAGACCGAGCGCACCGTCGCATTGTCGGCAGGCGTGCGGCCTTCGGAGCTGTCGCCGGCACCGGCCGGCAGCATGTCATAGAGTTTGGCGACCTTCAGGTCCTTGTCGCCGATCAAGGGGTAATCGACATCAAAGCCGGTTGCGGTCTTGATGTCGCCCTTCCACTTGGCATGGCTTTCGACCGGGTCGACGGAAATGCCGATGATCTTGACGCCGCGTTTGGCAAATTCGTCGGCGAGGCCGGCCATGGCGCCGAGCTCCGTCGTGCAGACAGGCGTGAAATTCTTCGGGTGCGAGAACAGCACGGCCCAGCCGTTGCCGATCCAATCATGGAAGCTGATCGGTCCCTGCGTCGTATCGGCGGTAAAGTCGGGAGCGATGTCGTTGATGCGTAAGCTCATGGTCGGCCCTCCAAGCCTTTGTTCAATGTTTTTCATCTTAAATCGCGGGGCATCGGCCGTCCTTCGGAAGCAGTCGCAGATTGCGATGATCGAGATCGCGCCGACAGGAAGTAAAGACCTCCTATCCCCAAATTTAACTAGGTCATATACCACGATAACTAAAGGTATGCCCTTTCGATTTCCGGGCTGCTGCGGCATTATTTTTACATAATGAAGGAAAGGCAGCTGTTAGCGATCTCGCGGCCAGCACCGAGGGCTTGGTGACCAGATCGGCTCGCTGCGCGCCTGAAACTGCGCCATTTTGATTAATTTTTATGCATAGTATTTTATGCACATTTTTCAGGCGTACGCCTTGCCAAAATTGCTGCAGCGCGTCATAATTATGCGAATGACGCATCGCGATCTGACAATTCTGGTGATCGACGAAAATGCCATACGCGCCTCCATCATTGAGGAAGGACTGCGCGAGGCAGGGCATGCGCGCGTCACCGTCGTGCATGAGGTCAACGGCATCGCACGAACGATCGAAACGCTGATGCCCGACGTGATCATCATCGATATCGAAAATCCCAACCGCGACATGATGGAACATCTGTTCCAGCTGACGCGCACGGTCAGCCGCCCGATCGCCATGTTCGTCGATCGCTCCGATACGGCCTCCATCGAGGCCGCCGTCGAGGCCGGCGTTTCGGCCTATATCGTCGACGGATTGAAGAAGGAGCGAGTCAAACCGATTCTCGATATGGCCGTCAGCCGCTTCAATGCCTTCAGCCGGCTGCTGCGCGAGCTCGCCGATGCCCGCTCGGCACTGGAGGAACGCAAGCTCATCGAGCGCGCCAAGGGCATACTCATGAAAATGCGCGGACTCTCCGAGGAAGAGGCCTTCGCCCTGCTGCGCCAGACAGCAATGAATGAAAAGAAGAAAATGTCGGAGATCGCCCAGAGCGTCGTCACCGCTGCAGGGCTTTTGATGTAATGGCCGATATTGCGAATTTCCGGAGGAAACCGGAGTGGATATGATGACAAAGACCGCCAATTCCGGCGGGCTGCCCTCGCCCGCATGCGTGAACAACGAAGGCGCGAAAGTACTGCGGGCGGGATTCATTCCGCTTGTCGACGCATCGGTGCTGATTGCGGCGGCAGAATTCGGTTTTGCACAGAAAGAAGGCCTGACCCTCGATCTCGTCAAGGACGTTTCCTGGGCGAATGTTCGCGACCGGCTGGCGTTTCGCCAGTTCGACATCGCCCATATGCTTTCGCCGATGCCGGTCGCTTCGATGCTCGGCCTCGGTTCCAATCCGTCGCCGACGATCACGCCTTTTTCGTTGGGTCGCGGCGGCAACGCCATCACCCTATCGGCCCGGCTCTTCGAGAGGATGCGCGAGGACGCCGGCTTGCCGGAAACGGCAGGCGCGCTCGACAATGCCCGCGCCCTGGCAAAGACATTGGCGGCAATGAAGGCACGCGAAGAGCCGCTGCCGACCTTCGGCGTTACCTATCCTTTCTCTTCCCACAATTACGAATTCCGTTACTGGCTGGCGGCGGGCGGCATCGATCCCGACAAGGACGTCAAGCTCGTCGTCGTGCCGCCGCCCATGACATCAGACGCGTTGGCGGCCGGTGCGATCGACGGGTTCTGTGTAGGCGCCCCGTGGAATATGGTTGCCTCCGAGCGCGGGCTCGGCCGTATAGTCGCCGCCAAGCAGGATATTTGGCCCTCGGCTCCTGAAAAGGTGATCGGCATGCGGCCGGATTGGGCCGAAAGCCGTCCCGAAACCGTTTCCCGATTGATTGTGGCGCTCGACGCTGCAGCGCGCTGGTGCGACCGCCCGGACAATCACGACGCGTTGGCGGCCGCCCTTTCCGATCCCCGTTACATCGCCGCCCCGGTAAACATCATCCGCCGCGTTCTCGCCGGCGAATTCAACCTCGATGCCAATAGCAACCGGCGCGTCATCCCCGAATATTTTCAATTCCACTCCGGTTTCGCCAACTATCCGAGGCCGAGCCATGCCCTCTGGATTTACAGTCAGATGATCCGTTGGGGGCAGGCGGAGACCAGCCTCAACAGGGCACGGGCCGCCACCTCCGCCTACCGCCCGGATCTCTATCGCGCAGCTCTAGGCGACAACAACGCGCCTGTTGATGCCGATATTCGCATCGAAGGCGGCGAAGATAACGATCGCTTCATGGATGGTCGGATCTTCGATCCCGCAGCGCTGCCGGATTATGTCGCGGGCTTTGCCGTCAGGAGCACCCTGCCCTTCCTCACCGGCAACGACGAAACCTGATGCCAGGCCTGCCTGCACAAAACGCCAGCACGGATCGGCGGCCGCCCTATCACAACGCACAAAAGATTTGCACCTCTGCCGCTGCTCGAAAAATAGGCAAGACTAAAATCTCTCTCGAAAAGCTTTCATTTCAAAGGCTTGAGCAACATGTAGAAAATTGGCACGCGGTTTGCATTGCTTGTATTGCGCGGATCAACGGCGATCGGGGCGAAATGGGCACACGCAGGCGCTCATCAAGACACGGGCTACGTTGCGACAAGCAAAGCAAACGGTAGTCGATCAAATGTTCAGCAACCCGCGATGGGATTGCATCGAGATAGATAGGCCGGAAGGCCAATGATTGGGCGTCCAACGGCGGGCGCCACCAGCAAAGCCGCTGATCAGGATATTTGCGCGCCTCGTGCAAGCGCGTCCTGACCAGCGGCTTTTTGTTTTAACCCCCAGCAATGGATCGGCACGACCTTGTCGGGCCACGGAGAAGCTATGTCTGCCATTGAGAAAGTGCAGCCCATGTCAGCCGGCGAACCAGCCAAAGCACTGTGGATCTCCACTGTGGCCTTCACCCTCTGTTTTGCCGTCTGGACGATCTTCGCCATCATCGGCATTCGCATCAAGCAAGAGCTCAACCTGAACGAGGCTGAGTTCGGGTTGCTGATCGGCACCCCCGTTCTGACCGGCTCGATCGTGCGCATCGTTCTCGGCATCTGGACGGGACGGTACGGCGGCCGTCTCGTCTACACGCTGACGATGCTCGCCGCCGCATTGGCGACCTTCCTTCTCTCCTACGCCCACACTTATACGCAGATGCTGATCGCCGGCCTCGGTGTCGGCCTTGCCGGCGGCTCCTTCGCAGTCGGCGTCGCCTATGTCTCGCCTTTCTTCCCGGCGGAGAAACAGGGAACGGCGCTCGGTATCTTCGGCGCCGGTAACGTCGGCGCGGCCGTCACCAAATTTGCAGCCCCCTTCGTGCTCATCGCATGGGGCTGGCAGGCGGTTGCCGAGATCTGGGCCGTCGGCCTGGCGCTGATGGCCATCGTCTTCTGGTTCACCACGACAGATGATCCGGCCTTCCGCCTTCGCCGCGAGCGCGGCGTCGCTTCCAAGAGCCTGGCCCAGGAATTCGCGCCGCTGCAGAACGTTCAGGTCTGGCGCTTCTCGCTCTACTATTTCTTCGCCTTCGGCGGCTTCGTCGCCCTGTCCTTGTGGCTGCCGCGCTACCTCGTCGGCGTCTACGGCTTCAACCTGGAAACGGCCGGCATGATCGCGGCCGCATACTCCATCCCGGGCAGCATCTTCCGGGCCTTCGGCGGCGTGCTCTCGGACAAGAAGGGCGCGCGCAGCGTGATGTACGCGATGTTTGCCGTGTCGGCTGTGGCCACCCTCATCCTTTCGCTGCCGGCCACCGCGATCACTCCGGTCATCTTCATCGTCGTCATCTTCGTGCTCGGCTTCTTCATGAGCCTCGGCAAGGCCGCCGTCTACAAGCACATTCCGGCCTACTACCCCGACAGCGTCGGCGCCGTTGGCGGCATCGTCGGCATGATGGGCGGGCTCGGCGGCTTCATCCTGCCGATCGCCTTTGGCCTCCTCAAGGATATGACCGGCCTTTGGTCCAGCTGTTTCCTGCTGCTTTTCGCGATCGTGGCGATCTCGCTCATCTGGATGCACCTGTCCGTCAAGCAATTGTCGCGCCAGGGGCACTCTGCGCCCGTGGCTGCAACCTGATCCAAGGACTGTAGATATGACTGAAAAACTCGTTATCATCGGCAATGGCATGGCGCCCGGGCGCATGCTGGAGCATCTCTTCGAGCAGGCGCCCGGACGCTATGAAGTGACGATCTTCAATGCCGAGCCGCGCGTCAATTACGACCGCATCATGCTGTCGCCGGTTCTCTCCGGCGAAAAGGACTACGAGCAGATCATCATTCATGGTGACGGCTGGTATATCAAGCACGGCATCACGCTCTACAAGGGCCACAGGATCGTCAACATCGATCGCGCCGCCAAGACCGTCACGTCAGACCACGGCGTTACCGAAAGCTACGACAAGCTGGTGATCGCAACCGGTTCGGTGCCCTTCATCATTCCGGTTCCCGGCAAGGATCTGCCCGGCGTCATCACCTATCGCGACCTCGATGACGTGCAGGCGATGCTGCTTGCCGCGCAGTCGCGCGAAAAGGCCGTCGTCATCGGCGGCGGCCTGCTCGGCCTGGAAGCAGCGGCCGGTCTTGCCCAGCGCGGCATGGACGTGACCGTACTGCACGTCATGCCGACGCTGATGGAGCGTCAGCTCGATCCCGCCGCCGGCTATCTTCTGCAGAAGGCCGTCGAGGAACGCGGCATCAAGGTCATCTGCAAGGCCAATACCAAGGCGATCATCGGAAACGGCAGGGTCGAAGGCATCGAGCTGGACGACGGCCGCATCATCCCGGCAACGCTTGTTGTGATGGCCGTCGGCATCCGGCCGAATGTCGGCCTGGCGAAGGACGCCGGTCTTGCGGTCAATCGCGGCATCGTCGTCGATGCCGGCATGCAGACCTCGGACGGGGATATCCTGGCGCTCGGTGAATGCGCCGAGGTGGGCGGCATGGTCTACGGCCTTGTCGCGCCGCTCTATGAGATGGCCCGTATCGCCGCCGCGCATCTCTCCGGCGATCGTTCACCCGCCTTCGTCCATGCTGATACGCCGACCAAACTGAAGGTCACAGGAATCGAGCTTTATTCGCTCGGCGATTTCGCCGACGGCGACGACCGCGAAGAGATCGTGCTGCGCGATGCCAGCGCCGGCATCTACAAGCGCCTGGTCCTGAAGGACAACAAGATCATCGGCACCGTGCTTTACGGCGAAACCGCCGACGGCGCCTGGTTCAACGACCTGAAGAAGAAGGCGACCGATATTTCGGAGATGCGCGAGACGCTGATCTTCGGACAGGCCTATCAGGGAGGGTCACCGCTGGACCCTATGGCGGCCGTTGCAGCCTTGCCGGATGACGCGGAAATCTGTGGCTGCAACGGCGTATGCAAGGGCAAGATCACTTCGACGATCACGAGCAAGGGACTGACGTCCCTTGACGACGTGCGCGCCCATACGAAGGCATCGGCCTCGTGCGGCTCGTGCACCGGTCTCGTCGAGCAACTGATGGCGCTGACGCTCGGCGACAGTTACAACCCGGCTGCGGTTCAGCCGATGTGCACCTGCACGGAACTCGGCCATGACGATGTTCGCCGGCTGATTAAGGCGAAAGGGCTGAAGAGCATCCCGGCCGTCATGCAGGAGCTCGAATGGAAGACCTCCTGCGGCTGCGCCAAATGTCGCCCCGCACTCAACTATTACCTCGTCTGCGATTGGCCGGACGAATATGCCGACGACTACCAGTCACGCTTCATCAATGAGCGCGTCCACGCCAACATTCAAAAGGACGGTACCTATTCCGTTGTTCCGCGCATGTGGGGCGGCGTCACCTCGTCGAACGAGCTTCGCGCCATCGCCGATGTCGTCGACAAGTTTGCCATCCCGATGGTGAAGGTCACAGGCGGCCAGCGCATCGACCTGCTTGGAGTGGAGAAGGAAGACCTTCCAGCCGTCTGGGCCGATCTCGGGAAGGCCGGCTTCGTCTCCGGCCAGGCCTATGCCAAGGGCCTGCGCACGGTGAAGACCTGCGTCGGCTCGGACTGGTGCCGTTTCGGCACCCAGGATTCCACCGGCCTCGGCATTCGCATCGAGAAATTCATGTGGGGTTCCTGGACACCGGCCAAGCTGAAGATGGCCGTCTCCGGCTGCCCGCGCAACTGCGCGGAAGCAACCTGCAAGGATATCGGCGTAATCTGCGTCGATTCCGGTTTCGAGATCCACTTCGCCGGTGCGGCCGGTCTCGACATCAAGGGCACCGAGGTTCTCGGGCTTGTAAAGACCGAAGACGAGGCGCTGGAGCATATCGTGGCCCTGACGCAGATGTATCGCGAGCAGGCCCGCTACCTCGAACGCATCTACAAATGGGCCAAGCGCATCGGCCTGGAGGAAATCCGCCGCCAGATCATGGGTGATGCCGAAAAGCGTAAAGCCTATTACGACCGCTTTGTCTTCTCCCAGAAATTCGCCCAGGTCGATCCCTGGTCTGAGCGTGTCTCCGGCAAGGACAAGCATGAATTCAAGCCGATGGCGACGATCGGTTATCCGCAGGCAGCCGAGTAAGGAGATTGATATGACCTGGTCCAATGAAAACTGGCACCCGATCGGTGACATCTCCGATATCCCTCTGCGTGGCGCGCGCTGCGTGAAGACACCGCAGGGCAAGATCGCCGTCTTCCGCACGGCGGAAAACGAGGTTTTTGCCATCGAGGATCACTGCCCGCACAAGGGCGGGCCGCTGTCGCAGGGGATCGTGCACGCCAAGGCCGTCACCTGCCCGCTGCACAATTGGGTGATCTCTCTCGAAACCGGCAAGGCGCTCGGCGCCGATGAGGGCGCGGTGCGGACCATACCGGTCCGCAACGACGACGGCGCTCTGTTCATAGCGCTTGAAAGTCTGATGATGGCGGCGGAATAAATGACGACAGAGGTCAAGACCACCTGTCCTTATTGCGGCGTCGGCTGCGGCGTCATTGCCACGGTCGACGAGGCCGGCGCCGCCAGCATCAAGGGCGATCCCGAGCATCCGTCGAATTTCGGCCGTCTCTGCTCGAAGGGTTCGGCGCTTGCCGAAACGATCGATCTCGACGGCCGTCTTCTCCATCCTGAAATATCGGGCGAAAAGAGCGACTGGGACGAGGCGCTTGATCTCGTCGCAAGGCGTTTTTCCGAAACCATCGCCGAACACGGGCCGGATTCGGTTGCCTTCTACGTCTCGGGTCAGCTGCTGACCGAAGATTATTACATCGCCAACAAGCTGATGAAGGGCTTCATCGGCTCAGCCAATATCGACACCAATTCCAGGCTCTGCATGTCCTCGTCCGTCGCCGGCCATCGCCGTGCTTTCGGCGCCGATACGGTGCCCGGGACCTATGAGGATCTCGAACTTGCCGATCTGGTGCTCCTGACCGGCTCCAACCTCGCCTGGTGCCACCCTGTCATCTACCAGCGGCTTGCCGCCACAAAGGCGGCACGACCCAACATGCGCATCGTTGTCATCGATCCGCGCCGGACGATGACATGCGATATCGCCGACCTGCATCTGGCAATCCGCCCGGACGGCGACGTCGCGCTGTTCATGGGACTGCTTGCGCATCTAGCGACAAGCCCGGCGATCGACCAGAACTATATCGCCGCCCATACGGAAGGTTTCGGCGACGCTTTTGCGGCCGCAGCCGCGCTTGACACCAACGATCTCCTGGAACAGACCGGTCTGCCGGCCATGCAGATGAGGGAGTTCTTCCGCCTGTTCGAGACGACCGAGAAGGTCGTCACCTGCTACAGCCAGGGCGTCAACCAATCCTCCTCCGGCACCGACAAGGTCAACGCCATCCTCAACTGTCACCTCGCTACCGGCCGCATCGGCCGGCCGGGCATGGGACCGTTCTCGTTGACTGGCCAGCCGAACGCCATGGGCGGGCGTGAGGTCGGCGGCCTCGCCAATATGCTTGCCGCCCATATGGCGATAGAGAATGCGGATGACCGCGACCGCGTGCAGCGCTTCTGGAATTCGCCCGTCATCGCCGCAAAGCCCGGCTTGAAGGCGGTCGACATGTTCCGTGCGGTGGCCGATGGACGCATCAAGGCGCTCTGGGTCATGGCCACCAATCCTGTTGTGTCGATGCCGGATGCCGACAGCGTCGAAAGCGCGATCGCCGCCTGTCCCTTCGTCGTCGTGTCGGACATTCTGAGAGACACGGATACGACCCGGCATGCCCATGTGCTTTTGCCCTCGCTCGGCTGGGGCGAGAAGAACGGTACCGTTACCAATTCCGAACGTCGCATTTCCAGGCAGCGGCCGTTTCTCACCCCCCCCGGCGAAGCCAGGGCTGATTGGTGGCAGCTTGCGGAGGTCGGACGGCGCATGGGATTTGACGTCGCTTTCGATTTCGAGGCGCCGGATGCAATCTTTGCCGAACATGCAGCGCTTTCCGCCTTCGAAAATGACGGCAGCCGCGATTTCGACATCGGCGCCCACGCCGGCACGAGCGGTGGTACTTATGATGAACTGTCGCCCTTTCAATGGCCGCAGCCCGCGGGGACAGAGCCTGGCGTCACCCGCTTCTTCGCCGAGGGCGGCTTTTTCCATCCCGATGGCAAGGCGCGCTTTGTCGCGGTGAAACCGCCTGCGGCGGACCGCACCAATGCCGATTTCCCCTTCACCCTGAACACCGGCCGCATCCGCGATCAGTGGCACACGATGACACGAACCGGGAAGAGCGCGCGGCTTTCCGCCCATATCGCCGAACCCTTTGCCGAGATCCATCCGCGCGATGCGATCGAGACCGGCATATCAAGCGCCGGCCTCGTCGAGATCGAGAGCCCTCAGGGCAAAGCGATCGTGCGGGCGCTGGTGACCGACCGCCAAGCGCGTGGCGGCATTTTCGCACCCATGCACTGGAACGATCAGTTCGCGGCAAAAGCCCGGATCGACGCCGTGGTCGCGCCGATCACCGACCCTCTTTCCGGCCAGCCGGCGTCGAAGAATGTTGCCGTTGCCGTTCGGCCTTTCCGCGCCACCCATTACGGATTCGCGGTCTCTGCCATCAAACCGGACACACCCGACGCGGCCTATTGGGCGGTGGCGAAAGCTGAAGGCGGTTGGCGGCTTGAGCTGGCCTTCACCGAGGCTGTCGAAGACTGGACGGCCTGGTGCCGGAAGGTCTTCGCCATTCCGGCCGCAATCGAACCGCTGGGGTACGCCGATCGGCAATCAGGCGACCTGAGGCTCGCCTTCTTCGATGGTGAGATCCTGCTTGCCGCTCTGTTCCTCGCACGCGAGCCGGTTGCCGTTGCTCGCAACTGGGCAATCTCGCAACTCTCCGTCGTGCATGGCGACCTCAGGAAACGCTTTGCGCTGGTCGCAGGCCGTCCCGGCGCCGGCAGACCGGATCCCGGTGCGACCGTCTGCTCCTGCTTCAGTGTCGGGGTCAACCAGATCGCTGCCGCGGTGCGAGGCGGATGCCATACCGTTGAAGAGGTAGGCAAGGAAACGAGCGCCGGAACCAATTGCGGTTCCTGCCGCAGCGAAATCGGCAGGATCATCGATCGCTGTCTCGCCGCAGCCGCGGAGTGAATGCGCAAGCGCGAATGCTGGAGGTCGGATGTCAGGCTGCGCTCGGGACGATAAGCATTTTATGGTCGGCTGAGATGTTGACGGCGATCTCGTCATAGGAAGAGATGGTCGGATGCGGCGTCTCCATCTTCTGGTGATGGGTTGCCGTAACGACCATCACATCGGCGCCCGCCGCCTCGCCGGCCTTGATGCCGGCTGCGACATCCTCAAACACCAGACAATCCCGCGTGCTGACGCCGAGGCGTTCGGCGCCGAGAATATAACATTGCGGATCGGGCTTTCCGACCGTCACGTCCTCCGCCGTCACCATGAATTTCGGCAGAGGCAGGCCAGCCGCTTCCAGCCGCCGGCGGGCAAGACGCAAGGGCGAAGAGGTGACGATCGCCCAGCGATCCGGCGGCAGCGAAGCCAGGAAGGCGGCTGCGCCTGGAATAGCAACGACATCGCCGACATCGGCAATTTCGGCCTCGGTCACCAGCCTTGCCTCGTGTTCGGGATCGACCCCCGGCAGGTTCAGCCGGGTTATTGTGTCAATGCCACGCGATCCGTGCATCTTCGGCAAGAAGGCGGCGACATCGAGCCCATGGCGTCTTGCCCAGTCGCTCCAAACACGCTCGGCCGCGAGGATCGAATTGAGGATGGTGCCGTCCATGTCGAAGAGGAAGGCGGCATAAGGCTTCTCGAAGCCGTGGGGCATCGGCGGGTACAAGGGCGTATCTCATTAAGGAGAAGTGTCGGATGGTCGTCGCTGGCGCCGATGAAACGGCAAATCGCCGCGTTTTGCAAGTCTGGGCGGACAGCGACGCCGCATGCTTTAGAACGCCGTAGTGCCCGAAGTGAGAATCAAGTCACAGGAGAGTGCGCAAGCCAATCCGGTCATGGCAGCGTTCCTCGCCGCAACCATACAAGGTCTGCGTGCAGGTTTTTCAAAAAACATCGGAACAATGAATCCTGCAAGTGGTTACCCAAAGGTCATCCATGATGAAAATCAAAGGAGGATATCCTCATGACCAAATCCCTTATTGCCGCTTCGCTGCTCGCGATCGGCATGGCATCGTCAGCCTTTGCCCAGTCGAATCCGGATCCCATCGGACCGACGAATGGCGGCTCGACCGATCCGGGTTCGGGTAACTATTCGTCCGATTACACCAACAGCGACAATGGCATGCACCCTGTCCAGGTCGCCCCCGTCGATCCGACCACGACCCAGAGCATCCGACCGCCGCAGGCGATGGAATGCGCCGGCATGCCGCAGCAGGGGACCGGTGTCGATACGCGCGGCGGTGAGAGCGGCGCATCGATCAGCGAAGCCTGCCGCGAATACGACAACTGAGCAGGCAGTCGCCGCTTTGAAACATGTCGTGCAAAAGCGCACCACCTCGGAAAAGGCCGGCTTATGCCGGCCTTTTCATGTCGCGACGGATAAAGACTGCCTTCGCATAAAATTTTTGATCCGGGCGTTCCGGCCACCCGTCTTCCCGCACCGTTGATCATTCCGCAGGGTGCGGCATCACCGGATGGTGACCATCCAGCGGCGGCCGTTGCCGCCAGCCAGTCAGATAGTTCATCAGTGGGAAATAAGCGCCATAGGGGAGCAGACGCGCCAGCTTCAACATCGTGGTGAAGCGTCTGGGGAAAGCGATCTCGAAAGCCTGCGATTTCAGCCCGGCGGCAATCTGGCGGGCAGCCTCCTCGGACGACACCCGCGCCGCCGGCATAGGAAAGGCGCTCTTGCCCACCGTCGGCATGTCAACGAAGCCCGGGCTGATGAGCTGAATGCGGATGCCCATCTTGTCGAGATCGAATTTCAGGCTTTCGGCCATGTTGATCAACGCCGCCTTGGTGGCGCCATAGGCAGCCCCCGTCGGCAAGCCGCCATAGGCGGTGACGGAAGAGACGATGGCGATCTGCCCCTGCCCTTTCGCCTTCATATGGCGGATCGCCGGCAACAGACAGTTGACGACGCCGGAAAGATTGACGGCAAAGCTCTTTTCGAAATCGGCGCGGTTCAGATCCTCGGCGTGGACCGGCAGGTAGATACCGGCATTGAGGATCGCCATTGCGAGCGTGCCGTGCTCATATTCGATAGAGGCCAGGACATGTTCCATGTCCTCGGCATCGGTGACATCACCGTCGAGGACGATAATATTCCCGGAAAGGCCGCTGGCTTCGGCCTGCAGCTCGACCAGCTTTTCGTGGCTTCTGGCGGTGACGGCGACCTTGTATCCTTCGCCGGCAAGCTTCAGCGCAAGCGCCCGGCCGATACCTGAGCTCGCGCCCGAGATCCAGACGATTCCATGTTCGGGACGGGCGATGAAATCACGCATGACATGCTCCTCCGGCTCTGCCTGACCAGCACGAAAACAGGCCCGGAAGTTCTTTGCGCCTCCCGGATTTACGGCTCTATCACACCATTGTGGCTGCTTTCAGCCGATCAGGTCGCCGATCATCTGACGAAAGGACCGGGTCAGCCGGATCGGTCCGTCGGACAGCGCGAAGGCAATGCAAGGCCTGTCCTTTTCGGCAAACCGGCCGGTGATCGACAGTTTCGTCGGCAATCGAGATGTCGCCGGGGCCGAAATGGCTGCGCTCGTCGTTGAAAGACCCGTCTAGAGCTTTTCCGGATTAAATTGAATCATTCGGGTTGGCTTAAACGGAGTCGGATGGTCGACCGGCCGGCGCGCCTCGTAGCCCTCGGGCAAGGAACCGGCGACATAATGCGCCCTCAGTGCGTCGATCGTGTCGATCTGATCGTGAATCATGTCGGTTTCGGCCAGGCCCGCCGCCCGTGTTCCGTTGTCGCTTTGTCGTCATCCATACGGGGAAAGCCAGTTTTCGGATCACCATGGCAGGTGGGATCGCCGTCGCGGGCCATTTCGGATAAGGAAAGCGAAATTTTATCGTGACCACCAGGGGTATGGAATAGCATTTCTTGCCAACACAGCCTTGTGAAGGGAAAAGACCGTTCCTAAAGTAAGAGTTCGAAAGAGGCAGATTCCATGACCTTCCATCCCTCCGTCCTCGAAGCCATCGGCAATACGCCCCTGATCAAACTCAAGGGCGCCTCCGCGGCAACCGGCTGCACCATTCTCGGCAAGGCGGAGTTTCTCAACCCCGGCCAGTCGGTCAAGGACCGTGCCGCGCTCTACATCATCCGCGATGCGGAGCGGAAGGGGCTGCTTCGGCCCGGCGGCGTCATCGTCGAAGGCACGGCCGGCAATACCGGCATCGGGCTGACGCTGGTCGCCAAGGCGCTCGGCTACCGCACCGTCATCGTCATCCCGGAAACCCAGAGCCAGGAAAAGAAGGACGCGCTGAAATTGCTCGGCGCCGAACTCGTCGAAGTGCCGGCCGTTCCCTACAAGAACCCGAACAACTATGTGAAGGTGTCCGGGCGTCTTGCCGAACAAATGGCGAAGAGCGAACCGAACGGGGCAATCTGGGCGAACCAGTTCGACAACGTCGCCAACCGCCAGGCGCACATCGAAACGACGGCGCCGGAAATCTGGAACGATACCGACGGCAAGGTCGACGGCTTCATCTGCTCCGTCGGCTCCGGCGGCACGCTTGCCGGTGTCGCCGCCGGCCTCAAGGCTTTTAATCCCGACGTCAAGATCGGCATCGCCGATCCCGACGGCGCTGCTCTTTATGAATTCTACCAGAACGGCACGCTGAAATCCGAGGGATCCTCGATCACCGAGGGCATCGGCCAGGGCCGCATCACGGCCAATCTCGAGGGCTTCACACCCGATTTCTCCTATCGCGTCTCCGATGCCGAAGCACTTCCCTATCTTTTCGACCTCGTGGAAAACGAGGGGCTGTGCCTCGGCGGCTCAACAGCGATCAACATTGCCGGCGCGGTCAATCTCGCCCGCGATCTCGGGCCCGGTCACACGGTGGTGACAATCCTCTGCGACTACGGCAACCGCTACCAATCGAAGCTCTTCAATCCGGATTTTCTGCGATCGAAGGGACTACCCGTTCCCGGCTGGATGACTGGTTCGTCCGACATACACGCTCCCTACGAGCCCGTGTGAGACCTCATGCCCGTCAATGCCCTCTATCGCGACGACTTCTATCTCTCGACATGCGAGGCGGTCGTCACTGCCGTTCACGACGACGGGGGCATCGAGCTCAACCAGACCTGCTTTTATGCCACATCGGGTGGCCAGCCCGGTGACACTGGCCAGCTTGAACGCGCCGACGGAACCAAGATCGCACTGGGCCAGACAAAACACGGCGCCGGCAAGGATGTCATCATCCACGTGCCGCTCGAAAACGAGCCGCGGCCGGAGGTCGGCGAGACGCTGGTGCTGCATGTCGATTGGCCGCGCCGCTACCGGCTGATGCGCATGCACACGGCCTGCCACCTGCTGTCGGTCATCTGCTCCTATCCGATCACCGGAGCCGCCGTCGGCGAGGAAGAAAGCCGCGTCGACTTCGACATGAGCGAGACGATCGACAAGGACGAGGTCACGGCCAAGCTGATGGAACTGGTCGGCCAGAACCACCCGGTCTATCTGCAATGGATCACCGATGACGAGCTGGCGGCCAATCCGGACATCGTCAAGTCGAAGAACGTGCGCCCGCCGGTGGGGCTTGGTCGGGTCAGCCTCGTCTGTATCGGCGAGAACTCCTCGATTGACAGCCAGCCCTGCGGCGGCACACATGTCTCGGAGACGCAGGAAATCGGTCAGATCCACATCGCCAAGATCGAAAAGAAGGGCAAGGAGAACCGGCGCTTCCGCATCCGCTTCGGCACGCCCGGCGTAGAAGCCTGATAAGGGGAGACCATAATGACTGAGAGCAAGAGCCGTTTCGTTGTCTCGGCCGAATGGCTGCAGGCCGAGCTCGGCAAGCCGGATCTGCGCGTGCTGGACGCCTCCTTCTACCTGCCGGCGCAAAAACGCGACGCCGATGCCGAATATGCCGCCGGCCATATTCCCGGGGCCATCCGCTTCGATCAGGACAAGATCGCCGACCACTCTACGGCGCTGCCGCACACGATCCCCTCGCCCGATTATTTCGCCGCCGAAGTCGGCAAGCTCGGCATCAGCGAGAATGATCGCATCGTCGTCTATGACGGTATCGGCGTGTTTGCCTCGCCCCGCGTCTGGTGGCTGTTCCGGGTGATGGGGGCAAAGAACGTCTTCGTCCTGGACGGAGGTCTCGACGGCTGGAAGGCTGAGGGCCGTCCGCTCGAAACAGCGGCCCCCAACTATGCCCCGGCGACGTTTACGCCTGACTTCGATGAGAGCCGCGTCGTCACGCTGGACACCATGCGCGACATCGTCTCGAGCGGCGCGATGCAGATTGCCGACGCCCGTAGCGCCGGCCGCTTCGCCGCTACCGAACCCGAGCCGCGTGCCGGCATGCGCTCCGGCCATATGCCCGGCGCCCGAAGCCTGCCCTCCGGCGTCTTCGCCAACCAGGGCCGGTTCAAATCGCTGCCCGAACTCAGGCAGACCATCGAAGAGGCCGGAATTGATCTCTCCAAGCCGGTCGTCACCTCCTGCGGCTCAGGGATCACGGCCGCGATCATCACGCTGGCGCTGGAATCGCTCGGCCATCACGACAACAAGCTTTATGACGGTTCATGGAGCGAATGGGGCAGCCGTGACGATACGCCTGTCGTCACCGGTCCGCCGACGCCGGTCAAAGCCTGACCGCCATGGGAAAGACGCCCACTTCGCTCAAAGCTCATATCACCCGTCTTGAAATGACGGCGGCGCCCAAGGCCAGCATGCCGGTGCCCGTCAATATCCAGACGGCGATCATGCGTGCGCCAGGCATACCGCTGCCCTTTTACCGCTATCTCTATCGACAGGTGGGCGCGCGCTGGCAGTGGGTGGACCGGCTGCGCATGAGCGACGAGCAACTGGCAGAAACACTGAACGACAAGCGCAACAATATCAGCGTCCTCTACGTGAACGGCGCACCGGCCGGCTTCTACGAGTATTTCTGCGCGGACGAGGAGACGATTGAACTCAGCCATTTCGGCCTGATCGAACATGCGCTCGGGCTCGGCATCGGCAAATGGTTTCTGCTGCAGGCGCTCTATGCGATCTGGGCGCTCGATCCGAAGCGCGTCACCACGACCACCAACAATCTCGACCATCCGCGCGCGCTGCAGCTCTATCAGATGTACGGCTTTTCCCCTGTCTCGACCGGCACCGGCATTGTGCGGCCGCTGAGTGACAAGGAACTCCTGGAACTTGCGCGGAAAAGCTGAGGCTGTTGCTGACGGAGTTTATGCTGACATTAGTTGTCAGCAGCGTTGTAGATAATCTCTGGAAACCGCCGGTTTCTGAACCGAGCCATCTTACCCGGAAAGCTTCACTATGCTGGCGCTCGCTGGGCTTCAGTCCATATCCCATTGGAGCAAGTCCTGAGATGAAGCCGCACCACCGTATTTTCTTCATCCAGTTTGCCGTCGCCCTTTCCGTGGGGGCTTTTCTTTCGCGCCTGCCTGATCTTCAGCGCAAATTCGGCCTCACCGAGGGCGAGCTCGGGCTTTTGCTCGCCATCATGTCCTTGGGGGTTCTCAGCGGGCTGACATTTTCGGTGAGGATCATTGAGAGGCTTGGTGCGCGCACCACAGCTTTCGTCACGGTGTTCGGTGCA
Organism: Rhizobium sp. Nf11,1; assembly: GCF_050587665.1. Classification (NCBI taxonomy): domain Bacteria; kingdom Pseudomonadati; phylum Pseudomonadota; class Alphaproteobacteria; order Hyphomicrobiales; family Rhizobiaceae; genus Rhizobium; species Rhizobium sp. Nf11,1. The sequence continues at coordinate 33,349 of NZ_JBOBHU010000024.1, forward strand.
TCCGTGTTCCTATCGATAATCTCCTGGATGCCTTCAGCTCTCCCGGCGATGCCATTCTTCTTCATCGCCGGTCTATTCACCGGCGCATTCGAGATCAACGCCAACATCGAAACCGACCGTCACGAGGCCCTGCTTGGATATCGCATTATGAGCCGCGCGCACGGCATGTGGAGCCTCGGCTTTTGCATGACAGCGCTTGTCGCCGCCGGCATGCGACAGGCCGGCATCACCATCGAACTGCACATCTTCCTCGTCTTCCTGACCGTCCTCATTTCAGGCTCGATCGTCTTCTCGAAGATCGAGACCGCACCTCCGCGGCAGGACGCGCACTCCGGAGAAATCCCCCTCATCGCTTTTCCGACTATCGGGCTGCTACCCCTTTGCCTGATAGGCGCAGCACCGCTCTTGGCTGAAGGCGCGAGCGTCGATTGGTCAGCAATCTATATGCGTGACGTCTTTGCGGCCGAACCGTTCGTCGGCGGCCTCAGCGTGACGATATTCTCCTTCTGCATCGCCACCGGACGGCTTGCAATGGATCCTGTGATCGACCGTTTCAATCCACAGCCGGTCGCAATAGTCCTTCTCGCAATCGTCGTCGCCGGGCTTCTACTGGTCGCGACGGCAGCACACCCCGTCATAGCGCTGATAGGCTTCGGCCTGACCGGTATCGGCTGCTCGTCGGTCTATCCGCTTGCCATCTCGGCTGCGGCCCGCCGTGCGGACCGACCGGCTCCAGTCAACGTCGCAGCACTTGGGCAGACGACCTTCCTCGTGTTTTTTGCCGGCCCGCCCCTGCTTGGTTTCATTGCCGAATATGTCGGTATCCGCTTTTCCTATTGGGCGGTGGTCCCCGTTATCGTCGCCGCTCTTTCGATGACCAAGGCGCTTGCCGCAGCTCCCATGCCGGCCATAGGAGCGCAGCGAGCTGTGCAGTCCCAAGGCTGACGCGGCTGGCTTCAGCGCGCTGCGCCAGCAGCGCAAGATCGACTTCGACCAAGGCATTCTGCTTTCACCATGCAGCGTCGCAAGAAACGGGTGGCTTCCGCGATGACGCGGGTGCATTTCGTGGCAATCACAGAGGAGATTTACCATGAACGCCATTCGTTTTATCGCCATGCCGACCGCTGATGCCGAAGCACTCTGGAATGGTGGCCGCGACGCCTATGACAACCTGCCCGAGACGATGATATCAGACGGTGACGGCAATCCTTGCCGCCATTGCCTGCAGAATATCGAAGAGGGCGAGGAGATGCTGGTTTTCGCCTACCGGCCCTTCCCGAAGCTGCAGCCCTATGCCGAAACCGGGCCCATTTTCCTCCACAAACAGCCCTGCCGGCGTTACGCCGCCGAAGAGATTCTGCCGCCGGTGCTGACGACGAGCCGCGACTTCATCGTCCGCGGCTACAATGAGAACAACCGCATCGTGTACGGTACCGGCGCGGTGACCCTGGTCAGCGAAATTGCGGCCTATGGCGAAAAGCTGCTGGCACGAGCCGACATCGCCTATGTGCATGTGCGTTCGGCGCGCAACAATTGCTTCCAGTGTCGGATCGACAAGGCAAAGGCGCCGGCCCTGACAGAGACCGGCGCCCTCACCTGACCGTGGGTCAGGCAGCTTACGCTACGTTGAGCACGCTCTCCGGTGCGAAGGCCTCATAACCGAGCGCCTCGGCGACCGGCTTGTTGGTGATACGACCCTTGTGCACGTTGAGGCCGTTCCTCAAGTGCTTGTCCTCGGCGATGGCGCGCAGGCCGCGGTCGGCAAGCGCAAGCCCATGAACCAGCGTGGCGTTGTTCAGCGCATGCGCTGACGTGACCGGTACTGCACCGGGCATGTTGGCGACGCAATAATGCACCACGCCCTCGACCTCATAAGTCGGGTCGGAATGCGTCGTCGCATGCGAGGTTTCGAAGCAGCCGCCCTGGTCGATGGCGACGTCGACGATGACGGCGCCCTTCTTCATGCCGGACAGCATCTCGCGGGTAACGAGCTTCGGAGCGGCAGCACCCGGGATCAACACGGCACCGATGATGAGATCGGCCGAGAAGACCTCCTCCTCCAGCGCCTGGATGCTGGAATAACGGGTGTGGACACGGCCAGCGAAGATGTCGTCGAGCTGACGCAGGCGCGGCAGGGATTTGTCGAGAATACTGACATCGGCGCCGAGTCCGGCGGCCATTCTGGCGGCATGCAGGCCGACGACGCCGCCGCCGATGACGGCGACCTTGGCCGGCAGCACGCCGGGCACGCCGCCGAGCAGGACACCGAGACCGCCATTGGCCTTCTGCAGGGCTGTCGCCCCGGCCTGAATGGACAGGCGCCCGGCGACCTCGGACATCGGCGCCAGCAGCGGCAGGCCGCCGCGCTCGTCGGTCACGGTCTCATAGGCGATTGCGGTGACGCCGGAGGCGAGAAGACCCTTGGTCTGATCGGGATCGGGCGCTAGATGCAGATAGGTGTAGAGCAGCTGACCATCGCGAAGCTGGGCCCATTCGGAAGGCTGCGGCTCCTTGACTTTGACGATCATGTCGCACTTTTCGAAAATATCCTTGGCGGAGGCGGCGATCTTCGCGCCAGCCGCGGCATAGGCGGCATCATCGGCGCCGATGCCGGCTCCCGCCTTGGTCTCTACCCAGACCTCGTGGCCGTGCGCCACATATTCGCGCACCGAAGCAGGCGTCAGCCCGACGCGATATTCATGATTCTTGATTTCCTTCGGGCAACCGACACGCATTTTGCGTTCCTCTCCTTTGGTCTCCGCGGTCGCGGATCTCCTCTGCGACCAATCCAACCACCAAGGCTGCGAAATGTCCTTGCAAAGACGGTTTGCGTAAACGCGATTTTTCGGTGATTATTGCGTCTCTGCCCTCTCTCTTCGAAGGTTCTTCGAATGGCCGATCTCGATACCATCGATCTTGCGATTCTTAAGGTTTTGCAGGCCAATGCCCGCATCACCAATGCCGAGCTCGCCGAAAGGATCGGGCTTTCCCCTTCGGCCTGTTCGCGCCGGCTCGACATTCTTGAAAGGAGCGGCGTCATCGACGGCTACCATGCGCGGCTTTCGCACAAGGCGCTCGAGTACAAGATGATCGCCATCGTGCATATTTCCCTCTCAGGCCAGTTCGCCAAGACGCTGGCGGAGTTCGAGTCGGCGGTGAAGCTCTGCCCGAACGTGCTCGTCTGCTACCTGATGTCGGGGGAATATGACTACATCCTCCGGGTCGCCGCCCGCGACCTCGAAGACTATGAGCGTATCCATCGCGACTGGCTGTCGGCCCTCCCCCATGTGGTCAAGATCAATTCGAGTTTCGCGCTCAGAGAAATCATCGACAGGCCGAATGTGGGGCTTTGAGGCCTTGCTTATTTTCAGAATGCCTGACCAGACTTTCGGCGCGTCGCGGGCGTCTCCCGCCTATTGGCATGTCATGAAATCGAAGACCCACGGTTACATTTTCGCCCTGCTGGCGCTGACCATCTTTTCGCTGCAGGACGCCATCTCCAAACACCTGGCATCCGCCTATCCGCCGATCTTCGTGACGATGATCCGCTACTGGGCCTTCGGGCTTTTCACAATCATTCTCGCTTCGAAGATGCACGGCGGTCTCAAGGCGACGGCTCGCACCAAACGCCCCGCCCTTCAGGTTGCGCGCGGCCTGCTGCTTGCCGTTCAGGTGGTTCTGGCGATCACCTGTTTTGCCGTGATCGGCCTTGCCCGTTCGCAGGCGATCTTTTCCGCGACGCCTATCCTGATCGCACTGCTGGCAATGCCGATTCTCGGCGAGCGCGTCGGATGGCGGCGATGGGCGGCAATCGGCGCCGGGCTTTTCGGAGTGCTGCTGATCCTGAAGCCGGAAGGCGATTTCTTCGACGTAAAGCTGCTTCTCGCCGTCGCCTCCTGCTTCAATTTCGCCTTTTACGTCATCGCCACACGGCTCGTCAGCCGCGACGATTCTTCGACGACCAGCTTCTTCTATACCGGTGTCGTCGGCGCCGTTGCGATGACGCTGATCGGGCCGTTCTACTGGAGCTGGATGTCATCCGGCGACTGGGGCTGGATGGCGCTCGTCTGCATGACCAGCATTTCCAGCCATTATTTCCTCATCCGCGCCTACGATAGTCTCGATGCCGCCGCCGTCCAGCCGCTGACCTATCTGTCGCTTGTCTACGCTTCGATCATCGGCGTGACGATCTATGGCGAAACGCTGAGCCTCAACACGATCGTCGGCTCGGCGATCGTGGTCGCCGCCGGCATCTTCACGGTCTGGCGCGAACATGTTGTGGGACGCAGGGCTGCCAAAGCCAGCGGCGTCGCAGTTGATTGAGTGTCGACCTGCGTTAGCCCGTTTTACACAGATTGGCTTCCAGAATCGCTGCACGCATCTCCGCGACATGCAGTAATCCTAACTGACAGTTTCACTGCAATTTTAGCCAAGCCACTAAAACCATTTCAATTTTCGGGCGCTATGCTCTCCGACTGTATCCAAGGGAGACAGTATGACCCGCAACTTGAAAATAACCGCGCGAAAGGCGGACCGGCAAAACTGCCGTGTCTTCGGCAGCGTCAAATATCTGAACAGCGAAGTGGATGTCCGCATTCTCAACCTGTCGGTGACCGGCGCTGCCCTGGAGACGAAGACGCCGCTCCATGCCGCTTCCGGCAGCAAGGTGCGCATCGAAGCCGAAAATCTCGGACTGCTCGAAGGCATCATCCGCTGGAAGCACAATGGCCGCATCGGCGTGCAGTTCGATGTGAATTCGAATGCGCGGGCACAGGTCTCCTCCTATTTCCGCTTTTTCCATAAGGAAATACGGCCGGTGCTGGCGGTTCGTCAGCTGAGAGCCGCGACCAGTGGCGACCGCCCCCCTCATTTGGCGACGTCGACGCTAAAATCGTAAGGCCGCACCGCTTTTGCGCCGAGGCACATTGCCGCCGTAAAGCCTTTACCACGGATTGTTTCCGTCCTGTCATTTTCGCAGTGTACTCCTCGCCAAATCGTCCTAATTCTGAGGGGCCGGACGATGCATGATCTTTGAAGGAGAGCTTCCATGTCTTCCATTTTCGACCTTGGCTTGATGAGCCGCCGTTCCTTGCTTGGCGGCCTTGCCGCCACCTCCGCCCTGGTGCTGCTGCACCCTTTCAGCGCGCGCGCCAGCGCCAACCAGGCGCATCTCCGGCTGATGGAAACGACGGACATTCACGTCAACGTCTTCCCCTATGATTATTATGCCGACAAGCCGAACGACACGATGGGTCTGGCGCGCACCGGGACGATCATCGACAATATCCGCGCAGAGGCCGTCAACTCGCTGCTGATCGACAATGGCGACGTGCTGCAGGGCAATCCGATGGGCGACTACATGGCCTATCAGCACGGCATGAAAGACGGCGACGTCCATCCCGTGATCAAGGCGATGAACACGCTCGGCTACACCGTCGGCACGCTCGGGAATCACGAGTTCAACTACGGCCTCGACTTCATGTTCAAGGTGCTGTCGGGCGCCAACTTCCCCTTCGTCTGCGCCAACCTGACCAAAGGTCAGCTCGCCTCGGACCCGAAGCAGGACGACCTCTTCTTCAAGCCTTACGTCATCGTCGAAAAGCAGATCAAGGACGGCGCCGGCAAGGAAAGCCCGGTCAAGATCGGCTTCATCGGCTTCGTGCCGCCGCAGATCATGCTCTGGGATATCAAGAACCTCGAAGGCAAGGCGCAGACGCGCGACATCGTCGAAGCCGCCAAGGCCTGGGTCCCGGCGATGAAGGAAGCCGGCGCCGATATCGTCATCGCCCTCTCCCACTCCGGCATCGACGGCAGCGCGCCGACCGAAAAAATGGAAAACGCCTCGCTGCATCTGGCCGCCGTCGAGGGGATCGACGCGATCTTCACCGGCCACCAGCATCTCGTCTTCCCCGGCCCGAAGAGCTGGGACGGCATCGCCAATGCCGACCCGGTCAAGGGCACACTGCATGGCAAGCCCGCCGTGATGGCAGGCTTCTGGGGCTCGCATCTCGGCCTTATCGACCTGCTCCTGGAAAAGGACGGCAACAGCTGGAAGATCGTCGATTTCACCTCGGAAGCCCGGCCGATCTATCATCGCGACGACAAAAAGAAAGTAGTCGCCGATTACGCCGACAAGAAAGAGGTGGTCGAGGCCGCCCAATCAGAGCATGAGGCGACGCTCGCCTATGTCCGCACGCCCGTCGGCAAGACCTCCGCGCCGCTCTATTCCTATTTCGCGCTCGTCGCCGACGATCCTTCCGTCCAGGTCGTCAGCCAGGCTCAGACCTGGTACATCAAGCAGATGCTCGCCGACACCGAATTCAAGGATCTGCCGGTGCTTTCGGCTGCGGCTCCCTTCAAGGCCGGCGGTCGCGGCGGCGCGGATTATTATACCGACGTTCCGGCCGGCGATATCGCCATCAAGAACGTCGCCGACCTCTACCTCTATCCGAACACGGTGCAGGCTGTCGCCATCACCGGCGCGCAAGTGAAGAACTGGCTCGAAATGTCGGCCGGCATGTTCAATCACATCGAAGCCGGATCGAAGGATGCGCCGCTGCTCAACAACGACTTCCCATCCTATAATTTCGATGTCATCGACGGCGTGACCTATCAGATCGACCTGTCGCAGCCGCCGAAATATGATTCCTCCGGCAAGGCCATCAATCCGGATGCCAACCGCATCCAGAATCTCACCTTTGATGGCAAGCCGATCGATCCGGCTCAGAAGTTCATCGTCGTTACCAACAATTACCGCGCCGGCGGCGGCGGCAATTTCCCGGAGATTGCAGCGGATAAGGTGATCTTCCAGGCGCCTGATACCAATCGCGACGTCATCGTCCGTTATGTCCACGACCAAGGCACGATCAATCCGTCGGCCGATGCGAACTGGACCTTCAAGCCGCTGCCGGGCACGACCGTTACCTTCGACAGCGGCCCGAAGGCAAAGCAGTTCCTCGCTGCAGTCAAGAGCGTCAAGATCGAGGAAGCCGGCGAAGGAGCGGATGGCTTCTCGAAGTTCAGGCTCGTTTTATAAGCAGGTAGGTCCCAGCGAAGGCGCGGCTCCGCGCCTTCGTCATTCGGCCGCGAGTGGCGGAACGGTGTCACGCAGTTCCGCCATTTCGGCATGGAAATCGGCCTGGTTCGGGCAGGCGGAAAGCCGCGTACGGAACGCGTCGATCATCCAGCTGGCGGCAGGTCCGGGCGGGTTGGCGAGCTGGCGCATCGAGTAGATGGCGTACTCGCCCTGTTCATAGGCCTCAAGATCGAGGTGGACGAGCGCGCCGCTGCGCAAGTCGTCATGCATTATGGATGCCGGAAGTCCGCCCCAGCCTAGTCCGGCCTTGATCAGCTGGTGTTTCGTCGCGATATCGCTGACCCGCCACGTCTTGTACGACAAGACATTGAAATCCCGTCCTTTGGTGCGGCCTGAAGCGTCTGTCACGACGAGCTGCACTTCCTCGCGCACGTCGCCGAGTGTCAACGGCCGGTCGATGCGGGCAAGCGGGTGGTTGGGTGCGGCGACGGGCAGCATGAAGGAGTGGCCAATTCGCTCCGTGATGATCGAATCATCCTGCTTCAGGACAGCGCCGCCAATGCCGATCGTCGTCTTGCCGCTCAATACGAGATCCATGACCATTCCGAGCTCGCCGACATTGAGGTTCAATGAAACGGTCGGAAACCTCTCGCGGAATTCGCGCAGCACGTCCACGACGGCCCGCGAGGGCACCATGACGCTGATGGCCACGGAAACCTCCGCTTCAAGCCCTTCCCTCAGGCTTTTGACGCGCGCCCGCATGACCTGCAGGTCCCCCAGAATGCGGCGCGCATCCTCGAGCATGGCCTTGCCCGCCTCGGTCAGCTTCGGCTGGCGCGCGCCGGAACGCTCGAAAAGCGCCACTTCCAGCTGCGCCTCCAGGTTTGCGATCGTATAGCTGATCACCGATTGCGCTCGGTTCAATGCCCGCGAAGCGGCCGAGAAGCTGCCGGTTTCGGCAACGGTCAAAAACACCTGCAATTGATCCAGGGTGGGGTTCGGAAGCATCTTCCATCCATTCCATCGATAGTTTCGATCGACATTATCTCCGTTTTTTCGATAGCAGGCCAGACTTATTTTCCTGTTCGACACCGCGGCTCACCTCCCAGCGACGAGCCGTTCCGTTCAATTCGAAAGGAAATGATCCATGTCGTCCATTCTTCTTCTGACGTCCAGCCCGCGTGCCGAATCGCTCTCGACGCCGATCGCCGCCGATCTCGCCGAGAAGCTGAAAAACCAGAAGCCGGGCAGCGTCGTCGTCCGCCGCGACCTTGCCGCCACCCCGCTGCCGCATATCGATGACCTGTTCACCGGCGCGATCCGCAAACCGGCGGAAGCCCGCACCGCCGAAGAGATCGCAGCCATCAAAACCTCCGACGAACTGGTCGCCGAACTGTTTGCCGCCGACACGATCGTCATCAGCACCGGCTTGATCAACTTCAACATCTATTCGTCGCTGAAGACCTGGATCGACAATGTCGCCCGCGCCGGCGTGACCTTCAAGTACACGGAAAGCGGCCCGGTCGGCCTCGTAACCGGCAAGAAGGTTTATGTGGTGCTTGCTTCCGGCGGCGTCTACTCGCAGGGACCGGCTGCTCCCCTCAACCACGCCGTGCCTTACCTGAAATCGGTTCTCGGCTTCCTCGGCATCACCGATATCGAGACCATCTATGTCGAAGGTCTGGCTTTCGGCCCGGAAGCCGCTGAAAAGGCCATCGGCGCCGCCAAGTCGCGCGTCGAGGAAATCGCACTCGCAGCCTGATCGGGTTCCGAACTCCATTGAACGGCCGGCATCTGCCGGCCGTTCGTCATTTGCCGATATCGGCGACGAAATCCCGGATCGTCTGCAGGATTTCGCCCGAAAGAGCCTCATCCGAGGAAGCCCTGGCAAGGCCGACGCCGCCTGCCATCATGGCGAAAGCCATGATGGCCTTTCGCCGTCTTTCCCCTTCATTTGCTCCCGTGGCCTTGCTGGCCAAAGCCTCGAAATTGCGTTCGAGCCGCTCAGTGGCAATGCGCCGCGCCTTCTCGCTGCTGCGCGCGATATCGGAGGTCAGCGCGGCGAAAGGGCAGCCTTCGCCAGGATTGTCGCGGTGATAGGCGCTGACATAGCGATCGGCGACATCGGCAGCCGTCATCTTCGCGGGGTCCACACCCTCTGCTTCCAGCCTGCGCCCCCATGAATCGAAGGCGGATTCGATCGCCTCGGCAACGAGATCGTCACGGGAGGCGAAGTGCTTGTAGAAGCCGCCGACGGTCAGTCCGGCCTCCTTCATCAGGTCGGCGACGCCGATGCCTTCCAACCCCTCTTCGCGCAACCGCTTTGACGCAGTCTCGACGATTTTCTCGTGCGTCTTCTGTTTTTCCAGCTGCGAACGGCCCATCGGACTCTCCTCGTACTGCCTCTTGACTCCTGTGGATTACAATCATAATCCTATTAGATAACGATCATAATCCAGATCGTTGCCATTTCCAAGAGGAGCATGAATCATGCGTCTAAGAAACAAGGTCGCCCTGATCACCGGCGGAAACAGCGGTATCGGTCTTGCGACCGCCAAAGTCTTCATCGACGAGGGTGCCAAGGTGGTGATCACCGGCCGCAACCCGGAAACACTTGCCGCCGCCGAAAAGGCGCTTGGGGCCGGTGGGCTGGCGCTGAGGGTCGATGTCACCGATGCCGCCGCCACCGGGAAGGCTTTTGCGGAAGCTGCCGCGAAGGTCGGCAAGTTCGACATCGTCTTCGCCAATGCCGGCATCGGCGGAGCAACACCACTCGGTGATACGTCGCCGGAGCAGTTCAATCGGATCATCAGCACCAATCTGACGGCAGTGTTCTTCACCGTGCAATCGGCCCTGCCGCATCTCAGCGACGGCGGCTCGGTGATCCTCAACGGCTCGGTGCATGCCGTGCTCGGCGGCCCCGGCTGGTCTGCCTATGCAGCGACCAAGGCGGCGGTGCGTGCCATGACGCGCAATATGGCGTCGGAACTTGCGCCGCGCGGCATCCGCGTCAACCAGGTGACGCCAGGCGGCACGAAGACGCCGATCTGGTCGCCAATGGCGCCAACGGATGATGCGATGTCGGCACTCGAAGCTCGCATGGGCGGCCTGAGCCCGCTCGGCCGCATGAGCGAAGCCGAGGAAATCGCCAAGGCAGCGCTCTATCTCGCCTCGGATGATTCCGCCAACGTCACCGGCATCGAAATCACCGTCGATGGCGGCATGACGGGCGCGCCTTCAGGTGCCAAGATCTTCCGCGCCGCCTGACTGCAGTAGGGGCTGGCAAAACCTGCCCAGCCCCCGTCCCTGCGCAGCCAGCCTGCTACGGCTACTTTGTCTCAGCTCTTACGCAGGGCGCGTTGAGCGATACGAAACAGGACGATTGCCACATTGAGAATGGCAAGCAGGAGCAGGACATAGAGCATGGCCTGAATCCCGGAGGAAACGATCAGGTTTCCGGCAATCAGCGGAAAGCCGAAGACCCCTATGAAATAGGACAGCGAGAACAATAGAAGCGATTGCGGCATAAGGCCTTGGGGCGCCTCATTTGCAGCCAGGCCGTTGATGACGGAATAGGTCAACCCATAGCCCAGTCCGAGGATCGCCGCGGCTCCGAGGTAGACTGTCTGAGTTGATGTCATCACCAGGAACAGCAGGATGGAAGCCAGGGTCAGGCTTGTCAGGGCCAGAAGCGAATAGAGCGGATCCTTCCTGACCACATATGCCGCCACGAACAGCCGACTCAGGATGGCGGACGACATAAAACCGAAGAAGAAGAGGGAATAATCGAAGCCGTGCGCCTTGGCATAGCTGGTCTGGAAGCTGGAAAGTCCCCCGAAAATCGCTCCACCGACGCCGACCATGATGATGGAATAGATCGCCGGCGAAGCGATCACCCGGCGCGCCGCGCCAAACGAGATCTTGTTGACGTGGGGCAAAATCTTGCCGGCACTGGTCAGCCGGAGATGGAGCCAAAAGTACAGCGCACCGCCGGCGAGGCTGGACAGAAAGGCAAAGGAGAAGGCCGTCTCAATTGGCATAGACCAGCCGGTGGCAATGCGGCCGATGATCGGTCCGGCGCCGATGCCCGACATCATCGACCCAGAAAGCAAGGCAAAGAACCTGATCCGATTCTGGGGCTCCACCAGTGCGGCGACTAGAATGGGTCCAAGCGTATAGAACGTGCCCCAGCCGATACCGAGAATGAGGCCGACGGTCATCAGGCTGAGCCCAACCGAGGGGACGGTGGCAAATCCCAATCCCGATGCTGCAAGAAACAGCCCGGCAACAGCCACCGCCCGCGCCGCGCCGATGGCGTCCGCGATATGGCCGGACAGGATCACGAGAATGACAGTGCTGACCGTCGCGGCCGAGATGATCAGGCCGGCAAGCGCCTCGTTCCCGCCACGCTCGCCCACCAGCACCGGGATGAGAAAGGTCACGCCATAGGCGATCGAAAGAAGAAGCCCTCCGATACACAGGACGGCAAACTCGCCGCCATCGACCTTCTCCGTTGCCACTGAATCACTCATGTCTCCCGCCCGTCGCAAAAGCTCATCCGACTATTGCAGCAATGGAGATCACGTTTGCGCTATGCTAACAAGTCGTTTTTAGTTCATCACTAACATATTGAAAAATCATGCAATGTACGGAATATGTTTCGATTTTCGCAACATCCCAAACACCGGCCGTCTCGCTGTGGTGATCAACGCGATCAGCCACCTAACTCGGTTGCACCATACCGGAACGGCCGACGACGCAGTTGCGGCCGCCTTTCTTCGCCGCATAGAGCCTGCCGTCGGCCGCGGTGAGCACCGTCGTAAAGCTGATGCCGTCCTCGTCAGCTGTCGCAACGCCGATACTGACCGTCACCGGCTTGTCATCCGGCGTTTTGACGCTGGTCTCGATCGTCCAGCGCAGGCGTTCGGCAAGGAGCAACCCTTCCTCATGGCTTGTGCCGGGGCAGACGGCGACGAATTCCTCGCCGCCGAAGCGGAAGATGCGGTCGCTGGACCGCAGCGTCGTGCCGAGCCGGGCGGCTATCGCCCTCAGCACCTCGTCGCCCTGAAGATGGCCATGACCATCGTTGACATCCTTGAAGTGATCGGCGTCGATAATGAGGACGGTGGCAAGCAGCCCCTGCCTCAAGGCCTCGCGCAGCATCACCGGCGCTTCGAGTTCCATGCGTGTGCGGTCATAGACGCCGGTAAGCATATCGCGGCCGGTGCGCTCCAGAAGGTCATTATAGCGCTCGCGAAAGGTGAGATCACTGAAGACGTCGCTGATGGAGCGCGCGGCGGCGTCAGCGCCAAGGCGGCGGATCCGATATTCATAGACGGCAAACATCGCCCCATAGAGGCCGACGGAGAGCATCTTCGCCTTCCAGCCACCCCAGAATACGGCGACTGGAACATCGAGGAAATAGTGCAGTGCGGCAAAAAAGCCGACCTGGTCGAAAGTCAGCAGCACAAAGCCGGAGATCATGAAACGCAGGACGACACGCCTGCGGAAGAAATCGCCGAGCTTTTCATAGAGCAGGATGATGCCGAGCGAATCGACATAGAGCAGCGCCGTGCCCCAAATCATCAGCCAGCCCATCTCTTTCAGGAAATCGACGTCGGGCGTGTGGTTCGACGACAGCTGCAGCGGCTGGTGCAGCTGCAGCACCCAGGCGATGCCGACGGTCAGCAGATTGCCGAGAAACAAGCCGTAGATCGGCTGGCGCACCGTCGCGGCATCCTCCCACAGATACAGCATCAGGATCATCATCAGCTTGCCGGAGAAGAAGACGGATGAGCCCGGCGACACATCGCCGAACGGCAGCGAGACGTAAAAGACCGCCGCCAGATAAGTCTCCATGAAATGCATGACGCCGAGCGCCGTCAGAAAGACGCCGAGGCCAAGCCGATGGCGGAAATGCAGAAGCGTCACCATCAGCACGAAATAGGCGATGGCTTCGACGACGAAGACCGCGAGGTTCAGCGCTTCCATGACAACACCTCGGCTTCAGGCCGATGCCTCAGGCACCCTGCCGGCACGGCGGCGGATCCAATGATCGAGCGTCTGAAAAAGTGGAACACGAGGGCAGCCCTGCAAATCCTGCAGGCAATAGCTTTCACCGCAATCCTTTAAGATTGCGTATGCAAACCTGCTTCCTTCGAGAGCGCAAGTCACGGCGTTGAAAAGCAACGGGATTTCGGGCTGCGGCCGATTCCGATTGATCGGGATCGATTTCAGACCTGACGGATCTTCTCGCCGTCACCAAAGAGTGACGAACCATGCTGGTCGATTATCTGCTGCGCCTTGCGCACCGTGCATTCGATCGCATCGTCGGAGGAGGAAAACATATCGGCGCGAATGAAATTGCGCACCAGCACCTCGTCGCCGACCTTTTTTTCGATGCGGCCGGCCAGACGATACTGGCCGCCTTCCTTGCGCGGCTCCGCATAGATCGTGCAATCGCCATAAAGCTGCGGCTCGCTGGACGGCCCGGCCGCCTGCGACGCCGGTTTGGCCCCGCCGGAGAACATCGAAAAGAGATTTGAAATGAATGAAGCCATGGCGCGTGTCTAGCACGATGGCCTTACGATCGCCAAGTCAAATGATCAGGTTAGCGAGGATCTCGTTTTCGGTGATATCCTCGTAACCCATGCCGGAAGCTTCGAAATTTGCAACCAGCCGGGCAAAATTCTCAGGCGCCTTAGTTTCGATGCCGATCAGGATGGAGCCGAAGTTGCGCGCCGATTTTTTCAGATATTCGAAGCGGGCGATATCGTCGTCGGGGCCGAGCAGATTGAGGAAATCCCGGAGCGCTCCCGGACGTTGGGCCAGCCTGAGGATAAAGTATTTCTTCAGCCCTGCGTAACGCATGGCTCTTTCCTTTACGTCAGGCAGGCGCTCGAAATCGAAATTGCCGCCGGAGACGACGGCGACGATGGTCTTGCCGCGGATCGGTTGGGCGTCCATCGCGGCGATTGCCGTCAGCGACAGGGCGCCCGCCGGCTCCAGCACGACGCCCTCGACGTTCAGCATCTCCTGGATGGTGACGCAGATGGCGTTTTCCGGCATCAGCTGCACTTGGCTTGCCGGAAAATCGCGAAGGGCGGCGAAATTCAGGTCGCCGATGCGGGCGACCGCTGCGCCGTCAACGAAATTGTCGACCTTGGCAAGCGTCGTCACCTTGCCTGCCTCGATGCTGCGCCTGAGGCTTGGCGCACCGGCCGGTTCGGCGAAGACGAAGGCCGATTTCGGCACGATGCCATCGAGATAACCGGTGATGCCGGCGGCCAGTCCACCGCCGCCGACGGGCAGAACCACCATATCGGGCACGGTTCCCTCGGGCAGCTGCTGCATGATCTCGGCAGCGACCGTCGCCTGCCCCTCGATGATATCGGCATGGTCGAAGGGCGGCACCATGACGCCGCCGACCGCCTCGACATGCTCGCGCGCCGCCTGATAGCACTGATCGAAAAAGTCGCCGAACAGCCGGATAGTGATGAATTCAGCGCCGAACATGCGGGTCTTGTCGATTTTCTGCTGCGGCGTCGTCACCGGCATGAAGACGACGCCCGGCACGCCGAAATGACGGCAGACATAGGCAAAGCCTTGGGCGTGGTTGCCGGCCGAGGCACAGACGAAGGTCTTGCCGGCCGCCCCCTGCCCGATCGCCTTGCGGAAAAAATTGAAGGCGCCGCGGATCTTATAGGAGCGCACCGGCGACAGATCCTCGCGCTTCAGCCAAATATCGGCACCGTAGCGGGCCGAGAGATGGTCATTGAGCTGCAGCGGCGTTGCCGGAAAGAGGCTGCGCATTGCCTCTTCGGCGCTTTCGACGTCAAGTCTCGTCACGGGCGTGGTCCATTCTCATGATTGGTCACCGCCGCTATGGCACAGGCCGGCGGCTAAAGGAAAGGCTCACTGACCGGCCGGCTCAGCCCATAGAGCCTTTCTTAAGCCAATTGTAAAATCGGCGGCAGATGAACTGATTTTAACTGTCAATGGAAAGGCCTGCCACTTATATGGAGCGATGATGATCTTCAAATTCGCAAGACCGCTCGCCTGGCTGCTGCTCGCCCTCATCCTGTTTGTCACGGTTTCGCCGATCGGGCTGAGACCGGATACGGTGACGACGGTCGATGCGGACCGCGGCACCGCCTATGTTCTGCTCGGCCTTGCCTTTGCGCTCGCCTATCCGAAGCAGTGGAAACTGGTGGCCGTGCTGCTGATCATTGGGGCGGTCGCCATCGAATATCTGCAGTATTTCGCGCCGACCCGCCATCCGCGCCTGCATGACGCAGGCATCAAGGCCATGGGCGCTGCCCTCGGCCTCGCTGCCGGCTGGGTGATCAACAGATGGCGCGAGAGCAGAGCTCCAAACAGCCTGCCTTTCACAGAACGCTGACTATTGCGGATCAGAAACCCGGCAAATCCGTTGCCCAGAAAAACAGCGGTATCGCAGCCACAACAGTTGCAAGAACAAATGCGACGCTCGTCCTGAAGATCCGGACGCGCCGAACCCTGGTCCCGCTCCAATCGTAAACCATCGTCTTACTCCCACAAGACAACACTTACTCTACCGCCGCGGCGCAATCCTTGCACCGAAAATGTCATTGTCAAGCAATAACGCGCTCTTACGCGCAAGATACAGGCATATTCCAACAGGATTATAACGATTGTTGCAGCTAACCGGGGCATTATCGAACCGGTCCGCCTTCGGCGACAAACTTCGCTTGGCTGCTCTCTTCGGCTCGCCGAGCCGAAGCTCACAGAGCGTAGGCTGGTGCGGGCGACGGGGATCGAACCCGTATAGCCTAAGGCCGAGGGATTTTAAGTCCCTTGCGTCTACCAGTTTCGCCACGCCCGCTTGCTGCGTTTTCAATATCTTGCGTCATGGGCGATGGGAAGAGCCGTGGGGCGTAAAAATAATATTGGCTCTGCCGGCAGCGCCACGGAATGAATGGGCAGGTATTTTAACGCGAAAGTGACTGTCGGCGCCGCTCGTTTCGTCTGGCCCGAGAAACTGAAAAGGCGCGGCGGGCTCACGCCCATCGCGCCTTCATCATTTACGCATCGAGATCAAGCGAGCTTGGCAGCGAGCCGGGCGACATGGGCGCCCTGGTATTTCGCGCCTTCGAGTTCGACCTCGGAAGGCTGGCGCGAACCGTCGCCGTTGGTGATGGTGGAGGCGCCGTAAGGCGAGCCGCCCTTGACTTCCTCAGTGCCCATCTGGCCCTGGAAGGCGTAAGGCAGACCGGCGACGACCATGCCCTGGTGCAGGAAGGTGGGGATGAAGCCGAGGATGGTCGATTCCTGGCCGCCATGCTGGGTCGCCGAAGAGGTGAAGACCGAACCGATTTTGCCGACGAGCTTGCCGGTGAACCAAAGGCCGCCCGTCTGGTCCCAGAAATTGCGCATCTGCGAGGCGACCGTGCCGAAGCGGGTGCCGGCGCCAACGATGATTGCGTCATAATCCGTCAGTTCATCGACGGTGGCGATCGGCGCAGCCTGGTCGATCTTGTAGTGAGAGGCCTTGGCGACCTCTTCCGGTACCAGTTCCGGGACGCGCTTGACGGTGACGTCGGCACCAGCCGACCTCGCGCCTTCAGCAACGGCATAGGCCATGGTTTCGATATGGCCATAGGCCGAGTAATAAAGAACGAGAACTTTCGCCATCTTCCATTTTCCTTGAAACAGCGGGGAATTTCGTAACCGGCGGATTTCTACCAGCGCCTAGGGCCGAAGGCAGCCCTGCGCGGGAGAACCCAGTGTTCAACGTGCATAGACGAAAATTCGCTTGCGGTTCTGATTTGGCGCGAAAGTGACGCATCGGCTCGTTCTAAAGAGCATGGTATCGTCCGAAAATCGCCCATACTTTTCGGCATTACGCGCGCGTGTTTGCAAAGCAGCCTGAGGGCGCTACCTATTGACCAGCCTCACATCACGGAACATCCTATGAGCCATGACACCGTCGTTACCGCCGCCATGCTCGCCATCGGCGACGAACTCCTTTCCGGCCGCACCAAGGACAAGAATATCGGCCACCTCGCCGATCTGCTCACCCTGTCAGGCATAGATCTCAAGGAAGTGCGAATCGTCGCCGACGACGAGCAGGCGATCGTCGAGGCACTGAATGCGCTTCGCGCTCGCTATGATTACGTCTTCACCTCGGGCGGCATCGGGCCGACGCATGACGACATCACCGCCGATGCGATCGCCAAGGCTTTCGGCCTGCCCTGCGAATATGACGAAGCGGCGATGACCCTGCTGGCCGATATGTACCGTCGCCGCGAGATGGAATTCACCGAGGCGCGTCAGCGCATGGCGCGCATGCCGCGGGGCGCCGCCCATATCCCCAATCCGGTGTCGACGGCGCCGGGGTTCATCATCGGCAATGTCTATGTCATGGCCGGCGTGCCGCAGGTCTTCCAGGCGATGGTCGACAATGTGCTGCCGACGCTTCGGACCGGCACGCCGGTTCTCTCGCTCGCCATCGCCTGCCCTTATGGCGAAGGTGATATCGGCACGCCCCTTGCCGCGATCCAGAAAGCGCATCCGGATACCAGCATCGGTTCCTACCCGCGTTATATCGGCCAGAAATTCTCGACCGAGATCGTCGTACGCGGCCGCGCGCAGGCGGCAATCGATGCGGCCGGCGCCGAAGTCCACGCGATGATCGACGCCATTCGCCGGAACAAGGAGATCGCAGAAAACCATTCCGCCGAGGCATGAGAGGCCGGACTTGATCCCCGTCAAGGAACGGGAGAACGGTCTGGTGCATTCCGTCCCTCGCGGAGGTCATTTCAGCGCAAGGAGAATTGATATGTCTTACAAAACCATTCTCGCCATTCTCGATACGGCAGACAATAGCGCCGCCGTTGCCGATTTTGCCTTTGCCATTGCCGCCGAAGGCGGTGCTCACGTGATCGGCCTGCATGCCGAAACCATATCGGCCGTGCCGCTGGTGGCCCCTATGGAAATTCCCGATCCCGTCGCCGTCCAGGCGCTGCAGGATATGGCGCATGGTGAAACGGTCGCCGTCGAGCGCATCTTTCGCGCCAAAGCGCAGGCCGCCGACGCCTCATCGGAATGGCGCAGCTTTGCCACCTCCACCGGCTACGGTTCCGCACCGCTGATCGAAAGCGCCCGCAGCGCCGATCTTCTGATCGCATCGCAGGCCGACCCGGCCATCCCCTCCGACAGCCATGTCGATGTCGACGGCTTCCTCTTCGAAGCCGGCCGGCCGGTGCTGATGATCCCTTACGTCATCCGCCAGCCGAAGCCGATCAAGCGCGTGCTGATCGCCTGGAACGGCTCGAAGGAGGCGGCGCGCGCGACCTTCGATGCGCTGCCCTTCCTGAAAGCGGCCGAGGAAGTTGAGATTTTTTCGGTCGACCCGGCCGATACCGCTCTGCAGTCGCCGCTCACATCAGGCGCCGAGATCGCCGCCGCACTTGCACGCCATGGCGTGAAGACGACGCTTGCGACGGGCCACAGCGTCGACAGGAATACCTCGCATGTCATCGAAAACCGGCTGTCGGACAGCAGCATCGATCTTCTCGTCATGGGCGCCTATACCCATTCCCGGCTTTGGCAGGCGATCTTCGGCGGCACGACGAAGAGCCTGCTGCAATCAATGACGGCGCTGACCCTGTTGTCGCGATGAGCGGCTCCTCTTGCGTTTTACCGGCAAATCCCGCTAATTGCTGCGACTGATGAAGGCTTCGAGCCCCGGCCACGCCTCGCGCAGCAGCTCGCGATCTCGCGCAGTTCCGGCTGCGCGATTTGCGTTTTGCCGCTGAAGCCGTCCGGTCGCCGGTCAACGGCGTTTCGTCTCTATTCATGCCGCGGAGCAGCCCGATGTCCCTTCCCGATAAAGCCTTTCCCGTTTCCTGGGATCAATTCCACCGCGATGCGCGCGCCCTTGCCTGGCGGCTTGCCGGCCTCGATCAAGCCTTCAAGGCGATCGTCTGCATCACCCGCGGCGGCCTGGTGCCGGCCGCGATCATCTCCCGGGAACTGAACATCCGGCTGATCGAGACAGTCTGCATCGCCTCCTATCATGACTATGTGAATCAGGGCGACATGGTGCTGCTCAAGGGAATTGCGCCCGAGCTTGCCGAAAACGGCGGTGAAGGCGTGCTGGTCGTCGACGATCTGACGGATACCGGCAAAACCGCGGCGCAGGTTCGCACCATGCTGCCGAAGGCGCATTTCGCCTGCGTCTACGCCAAGCCGAAGGGGGTGCCGACCGTCGACACCTTCATCACCGAGGTCAGCCAGGACACCTGGATCTATTTCCCCTGGGACATGGGCTTCACCTACCAGGAACCGATCGCCAAGGGCGCTGGCGCGCGCTGATCGCCGCAAACCCGCATTGCGCCGCCATCCTCGGCGCACTTTAGACAGCGCTGATTTCCTCAGCGAATCGGCAAGCGCATTTGCGCCGGAAATGCCATCACAAGATTTGCCGCAGGACACTTTTTTGCCGCTGCGACATTTTCCTTAGCCGGCAACGCCCGCAAGTCATTGTATTTCCAGCGCTCCCCGGCTTTCCCCAATCTCCACAGGCGCGTCCACAAGATGTTGTGGTTACCATTCAATTAAAAACCAGCCCTTGACGGAATCAGCGGTTTCAAACTTTACTGTTCCTGATGTTGCGGCGGCGACAGGACCGGAGGTACGAGCCCGGTTCCCTTTGAAAAACAAGACGCAGAATCAGGCTGTTGTGCCGGAACCGGCCTAAGCCAAAGAGGATTTCTGCGCGGTTTTCTGCCTCCAAAAAAAGTGACATCGGGGCTGGCGATAATAAGCTGTTAATACTATATTTAGTGTTTGCAGCCACCATCACCACAAGATACAGGAAGGACATCTCCGGATGACACCCCTGTCACGATACGGAAACGAGACTGGCTGCACGACGACAATGTGCCGCCGGATAGGAAATTTGCGCCCTGGGGACGGGCGCCAACGCGAGGTCAAGACTATGCGCATCGAACGTCGTTTCACGAAGGCCGGCCAAGGCGCCTATGCGGATATCGAATTCCGTAAGGCGACGAGCGAGATCAAGAACCCGGATGGGTCAATCGTCTTCCGCCTCGAGAATATCGACGTGCCTGCGCAGTTCTCCCAAGTCGCGACCGACGTTCTGGCGCAGAAGTATTTCCGCAAGGCCGGCGTCCCCACTCGGCTGAAGAAGGTCGAGGAGAATGACGTTCCTTCCTTCCTGTGGCGCTCCGTTCCCGATGATGCGGCGCTGAAGACCCTGCCCAAGGAGGAGCAGACCGGCTCCGAAATCGATGCGCGCCAGGTCTTCGATCGCCTCGCCGGCACCTGGACCTATTGGGGCTGGAAGGGCGGCTATTTCTCTTCGGAAGAAGATGCTGCCGCCTTCAAGGACGAGCTTGCCTATATGCTCGCCACCCAGCGGGTCGCTCCGAACTCGCCGCAGTGGTTCAACACCGGCCTGCACTGGGCCTATGGCATCGACGGCCCCGGCCAGGGCCATTTCTATGTCGACCCCTTCACCGGCAAGCTGACCAAGTCCAAGTCCGCCTACGAACACCCGCAGCCGCATGCCTGCTTCATCCAGTCGGTCGAGGACGATCTCGTCAACGAAGGCGGCATCATGGACCTCTGGGTGCGTGAAGCGCGCCTGTTCAAATACGGCTCCGGCACCGGCTCCAACTTCTCCATGCTGCGCGGCGAAGGCGAAAAGCTTTCCGGCGGCGGCCGCTCCTCCGGCCTGATGAGCTTCCTGAAGATCGGCGACCGCGCCGCCGGCGCCATCAAATCGGGCGGCACGACCCGCCGCGCCGCCAAGATGGTGGTCGTCGACATCGACCATCCCGATATCGAGGAATACATCAACTGGAAGGTCAAGGAAGAGCAGAAGGTTGCGGCTCTCGTCACCGGCTCCAAGATCGTCGCCAGGCACCTGAAGGCGATTATGAAGGCCTGCTTCAATTGCGAAGGCGACAACGGCGATTGCTTCGACCCGGCCAAGAACCCTGCCCTGAAGCGCGAGATCCGCGCCGCCAAGAAGGATCAGGTTCCGGAGAACTACGTCCAGCGCGTCATCCAGTTCGCCCGCCAGGGCTACAAGGATCTCGAATTCAAGACCTACGACACGGACTGGGATTCGGAAGCCTATCTGACGGTATCGGGCCAGAACTCCAACAACTCCGTCTCGATCAAGGACGACTTCCTGCGCGCTGTCGAGAATGACGGCGAATGGAAGCTGACCGCCCGCAAGGACGGCAAGGTCATGAAGACGCTGAAGGCGCGCGACCTCTGGGAAACGATTTCCTATGCCGCCTGGGCTTCGGCCGATCCGGGCATCCATTTCAACACGACGATGAACGACTGGCACACCTCGCCGGCCGGCGGCCCGATCCGCGGCTCGAACCCGTGCTCGGAATACATGTTCCTCGACGACACGGCCTGCAACCTCGCTTCGCTGAACCTCTTGCAGTTCAAGGACAAGGCCACCAAGCGCATCAATATCGGCGACTACGAGCATGCCGTTCGCCTGTGGACCGTCGTGCTCGAAATCTCGGTGATGATGGCGCAGTTCCCGTCGAAGCGCATTGCCGAACTCTCCTACGAATACCGCACGCTCGGCCTCGGCTACGCCAATATCGGCGGCCTGCTGATGTCGTCGGGCATCCCCTACGACTCCGCTGAGGCCCGTGCCATCGCCGGTTCGCTGACGGCGATCATGACCGGCGTCTGCTATGCGACCTCGGCTGAAATGGCCGGCGAGCTCGGCCCGTTCCCGAATTTCGCGCCGAACCGCGAGAGCATGCTCAGGGTCATCCGCAACCATCGCCGCGCCGCTTACGGCGAAACCTCCGGCTATGAGGCGCTGTCGATCGATCCGGTCGCGCTGATCCATTCGGAAAACCCCGACCAGGATCTCGCCGCCCATGCCAAATCGGCCTGGGACAAGGCGCTCGAGCTCGGCGAAAAGCACGGCTACCGCAATGCCCAGGTTTCGGTCATCGCCCCCACGGGCACGATCGGCCTTGTCATGGATTGCGACACGACGGGCATCGAGCCTGACTTTGCCCTCGTCAAGTTCAAGAAGCTCGCCGGCGGCGGCTACTTCAAGATCATCAACCGCGCCGTGCCGGAAGCGCTGCGCACACTCGGCTATTCGGAAAGCCAGATCGCCGAGATCGAGGCCTATGCGGTCGGCCACGGCAACTTGAACCAGGCGCCGGCGATCAACCCGTCGACGCTGAAGGCCAAGGGCTTCACCGACGAGAAGGTGGAAGCCGTCAACGCCGCGCTGAAGAGCGCCTTCGACATCAAGTTCGTCTTCAATCAGTGGACGCTCGGCGCCGACTTCCTGAAGGACACGCTGAAGGTTTCCGACGAGCAGCTCGCTGACATGAGCTTCAACCTGCTCGACCATATGGGCTTCTCGAAGAAGGACATCGAAGCCGCCAACATCCATGTCTGCGGTGCGATGACGCTGGAAGGCGCGCCCTTCCTCAAGGCCGAGCATCTGCCGGTCTTCGATTGCGCCAATCCCTGCGGCAAGATCGGCAAGCGTTACCTATCGGTGGAAAGCCATATCCGCATGATGGCGGCTGCCCAGCCCTTCATCTCGGGCGCGATTTCCAAGACGATCAACATGCCGAACGAGGCAACCGTCGAGGATTGCAAGAACGCCTATATGCTCTCCTGGAAGCTCGGCCTCAAAGCGAACGCCCTCTACCGTGACGGCTCGAAGCTGTCGCAGCCGCTCAACGCCTCGCTGATCGAAGACGAGAACGACGAGGAAGCGCTGGAAGAACTGCTGCAGGCGCCGGTCGCCGCCCAGGCCGTTACCGTCACCGAGAAGATCATCGAACGGGTGATCGAGCGTGTTTCGCGCGAACGCGAGAAGCTGCCGAACCGCCGCCAGGGCTACACCCAGAAGGCCACCGTGGGCGGACACAAGGTCTATCTCAGAACCGGCGAATTCGGCGACGGCCGCCTCGGCGAGATCTTCATCGACATGCACAAGGAAGGGGCTGCCTTCCGTGCGATGATGAACAATTTCGCCATCGCCATCTCGCTCGGCCTGCAATATGGCGTGCCGCTCGAGGAATATGTGGAGGCCTTCACCTTCACCAAGTTCGAGCCGGCCGGCATGGTCATCGGTAACGATGCCATCAAGAACGCCACCTCGATCCTCGACTACGTCTTCCGCGAACTGGCCGTCTCCTATCTCGGCCGCCACGACCTCGCACATGTCGACACGTCCGACTTCTCGAATACCGCGCTCGGCAAGGGTATCCAGGAAGGCAAGACCAACCTGCTCTCCACCGGCTGGACCCGCGGCTATAAGCCGACCCTGGTCTCCGGCACTGGCGGTGAACGACAGGCCGGCGAACCCAAGGGTGCGGCCACCGCAGCCCCGGCCCGCGCCGCTTCCACCGGCACGGTAACCGCCTTTGCCGGCAGCGCTGCCCGCAAGCTGGAGCCGACGGTCGCCGTCTCCACCTCCGAAATCGTCGCCTTCAAGCGCGATTACGAGGAGCGCGCCAAGGAATTGGCGGAAGAGATCGCCGAAGAGGTACTCGAGGAAATCGCCAGCGACGCAACCGCCCTCTTCTCCGACAAGGCGCAAGCAGACGCGGCAACGGCCAAGACCGAAGCCAAGAAGGTGGAAGCCGAACGCCGCCAGCGCTCGATCATGCAGGGTTACACGGGCAACATGTGCTCGGAGTGCCAGAACTTCACGATGGTGCGGAACGGCACCTGCGAAAAGTGCGACACATGCGGTGCGACGAGCGGGTGCAGCTGAGCAGGATTGCGGTTCTTCAGTGTTTTAAGGAATAGACTTCAAGTCTGGTCAAAAGCGTTGGCCATTTCCGACAGAAGAAATGGCCAACCCGATACAGGAGGCCGTCCGGGCACGAACAAGTGCCCGGAGAATCCTCTGAGGAACAAATAGAGAAACAATCGCAAGAGCAGCGAAACGCCCTATCCGCGGGATGCTCAAGTTCGTAAACGTAAGACGAGACAACTGGACCTGCCAGTGACATCCGTTTATTTTGCGAGCTGTATCGCAGGCGGCCTTCATGCTCCGGGAGTCACCACGAAACGAAGCGACGCCGAAACCATGCTGCCGAAACACCGCCTCATCCTTCTGCGCCACGCCAAATCCGCCTGGCCCGACGGTGTGTCCGACTATGAACGGCCATTGGCGGATCGCGGGCGCAAGGCAGCACCCGTTATCGGCACCTATATGAGGCGCGAAAAGCTGATCCCCGATTTAGCCCTCGTCTCGCCGGCCCGCCGGGCGCAGGAAACCTGGAAGCTTGTCCGCGGGGCCCTTTCGAAAAAGATCCCCGAACGCGAAGCGGCGGATATCTACGAGGTGTCGGGGGAGCGCATCCTCGATGTGATCCGAGCCGTCGAACCTGGCATTCGCACGCTGCTCATCGTCGGCCACAATCCCGGCATGGAGAATGCGGCCTCGCTTATCGTGGCGGACGGCGACGTCGATGCCTTGCGACGCATGGGGGAGAAGTTCCCGACGGCGGGACTCGCCGTCATTGACCTCCATCTCGACGGATGGGACGAGATTGCGGCGGGCACCGGTTATCTCGAGCGGTTCGTAACCCCTAGATCCTTGGGATGAAGGGCCACTTTCCGGTTTGAATTTGATGGACATGGTGCACGGTCCCGATTCTACCCGCGCCCCTCCTTCGAGCCCCTGCGGGGCGCCTCAACAAAGATGAGAGCGGCGAGAGACAGGCGCATGACGGCTGGGTGCAGTCGGCAGCAGGTCAAAAGCCCGGACGGCTCGGGTACGATCGCGATCTGATCGTCTAGGTCCCAGGGAATCAGGTGATCTCAGCCATTGTCAAGGACTCACAGAGTCCGGACAAGATCGGCAACCTCCAGGAGCGCTTCCGATATTCATTCGTTCGATTTGTCGACAGACGCTCGGTTAGACTTGGACCGGCTATTCGCGATCCGGAAAGCGAAAACGGCGGAGCGAGCCAAAACTCCTGATGTAGGCCTCGCGCTCGGCATCGGCAGCGCTCTTGCCGATATCGCGCAGGAGATGTTCGTTCAACCGGTGCCACGGGACATCCGGATTGATGGCGGCAACCCATAGATCATGCAGTCGCGCGCGCCAGCGAACCCGCCCCTCGACTGCCGTTGGCATGCCCTCTTCGCCTTTACGGATGAAGCTCATTGCACTACCCTCCAACTTCGATGTGCGGCGCCGTCCGCAACGATCCTCCTCCCTCGTCAAAGAGATGTGTGGCCGGATGTGATGGATTCGTAAAAGCGATGGCTATGGCGGATTCGATGAAGCGCCCTTTCCTCTCCCTGTTGGGTGGGTTCGACTGCCCGGGCCTTGCCGCGGGGTCGCCAGCGTTTACGCGGAAGGCTCGGGCCTTGATGGCCTATCTGGCGCTTCAGACCGGACAGTCCCAATCACGCGAAAAACTGGCGGCCTTGCTGTGGGGCGGGACCGGAGAAGAGCAGGCCCGCGCGAACCTACGGCAAACCTTGTCCGTCCTGCGGCGAGCGCTGAAGGCGACCGGACGGGCATGGATCCGGATCGAAGGCGACCGGGTGGCGCTCGATCTCGACGACACCGATCTCGACGTCAGGCGGTTTGAGGCCATGGCAGCCGGCTCCCAGACCGACGACCTCGAACAGGCGATCGCTCTCTATCCCGGGGAGCTCCTCGAAGGTTTCAACCTTGCTGAAGAACCGTTCGAAGACTGGCTTCGCACCGAAAGGGAACGGCTACGGATCATCGCCACTGCCGCCCTGGAAAAGCTCATTACTCGCCACATCGGGAGGAACGAACCGGGCGCCGCCATATCCGCCGCAACGCGGTTGCTCGCTCTGGAGCCGTTACGCGAAGATGTGCATCGTACGCTGATGCGCGCCCATGCAGCGATGGGACGATTCAATCTCGCCCTCGCACAATACCGGAATTGCGCCGATACGTTGCGCAAGCAGCTCGGCGTGCAGCCCGAGCCCGAAACGCGGGCTCTCTACCAAGATTTGCTGGCGCGCCGCATGGCGCCGCCTGCCGAGCGATCACCAGAGGAAGGAGCGTCGTTCGAAGCCCGTCCTCAAACCCGCTATGTGAAATCGGACGGGGTCAACATCGCTTACCAGGTGACGGGCGACGGGCCCTTCGACCTCGTCTATGTTCAAGGCTGGGTTTCCAACCTCGACTATGCCTGGGAATCGTCGAAATTGTCGAGCGTTCTGCACCGTCTCGGTTCCTTCTGTCGCCTTATCCGCATAGACAAACGTGGCACGGGCCTATCGGATCGTGGCACTGGCTTTCCAACACTCGATCAGCGCATGGAGGATGTTCGCGCCGTGCTGGATGCGGTTGGATCACAAAAGACGGCCCTGTTCGGCAGCTCGGAAGGCGGCCTCATGTGCATGCTGTTCGCCGCGAGCTATCCCGAACGCACGGCTGCCCTCATTCTACATGGAGCCTATGCGAGGGGTCTCTGGTCACCGGATTATCCCTGGGGGCGTACCCGAGAGGAGCTCGAAGAGGAACTGCTTGCCATTGAGCGGGAATGGGGTCGCCCGGCGGACCTCAGCCGGGCGGCCCCGAGCCTCATCGACAATATGGTCGAACGTGAATGGTTTGCGGGGTACCTGCGCAATTCGGCATCCCCCACCGATGCGATCTCCTTGTGGCGCTGGAGCGTCGAGATCGACGCGCGCGATATCCTTCCCGTGATCCGAGTTCCGACCCTGATTACCCACCGAACCGGCGACCGCTGGGTCAAGCCCGAAGAAGGGCGTTATCTGGCAAGCCGCATTCCCGGCGCGATATATGTCGAGCTGCCCGGCGATGACCATATTATCTGGGGCGCCGATTCCGACCGGCTGATGGACGAAATCCAGCGGTTCCTGGTCTCCGCCCGGCCTGCCCCGACTGAAAGCGCCTTGCTGACGGTCTTGCACTTGGATGTTCAAGGCGCGTCCTCCGGTCGGGTGAAAGATTGGCGGGACGACGCCGTTCGACAGCTTCGCGCCGCCGACGGCGAGGCGATCGACCTGCGGGAATCCGGACTTGTCGCCGCGTTCCGGCAGCCCAGCCAGGCGATCACCTGTGCATTCGATCTTCGCGGCCGCCTGCATCACATCGGCTTGGATGTTCGCGCAGCCATTCACGTCGGCGAATGCGAACGGCAAGGCGGCCTCTATGCGGGTCCGGTGCTGCGGCTTGCCGCAGGATTTGCCGACTGCGCCGGACCAGGCGATATCATCGCCTCCCGAACCGTGCGCGATCTCGTTGTCGGTGCAAATCTCTCCTTTGATCTACGTGGACAGCTCGATCTGCCCGGAATCCCCGGTCCCTGGCCGTACTTCTCCATTGGGCAGCCCTGAAGTCATAAATGTTTGCTCTCCCGGGTTCGCAATGCAATCACAGAACTACCTAGTCGGGGTGAACGGCGGCGGTAGAAGCGTGAGCCTGCCGACCTGCGGCTTTCCGCTGCCTCGCTGCTGCCCCACCATCGGGCCCGCCTACGCCACGACCGAGACAACCACCCGCGACCATGTTTGATGGGAGCACAGGAGCGACCTTTCGGCCAATCACAGACAATGCCGTAGATTTCGCGATATTGTTCCAACTGTTCTTTCGGGCCGGCCAACAGCAGCGGGCAAGCGGTATAGTTTCCCTTCACTTTCCCGTTCTCGACATCCAGTCGAAGATCTCCGACTCCGGTGTATCGCCAGGTAAAGCGGTGAAATGGTCACCTGATGCCTTGATCTGATAGACCCACATGAATTCCACATTTGGCGCCCTCTGATCGGTGGACAGCGCCACGCCCTCGGCCTTATCCGTAAAACCCAACTTGATGCTATATTTTCGGTTCCCGGCGGTGGATTACGCAGTTTCTCGAAGAAGCCGTCCACCTCCCTTTTGAGACCTTGGCCATGGCCAGATCGCTGCGCGCGATCGTCTGGACGCTTGTATTGTCGTCGGCCAGAGCAAGTTCGGCGGGAATGACCAGAATGGATAGTCCAAGCATTGAGAAGCGTGAAATGACGTTGCGCAACATTCGATACGCCCGAAATTGTTTTAGTGTGTTCCGACGCAACATAGCTATCTGAGGTTGATTTCAATCTCTAGCTTGGAGTTGGTGCTCCTTCGCGCGCTCTATAACCGGCACCTCCGGCTCTCGTCAAAACGGCAGAATGTCGAACAGGCGCTTGCTCGCCCTCGCCGCCCAAGACGGCTTCACCGTACCGGCCGCCAATGGCGGCCCCGACGATGGCGCCAGCAGCGGTTGATAGAACCGGTTGAGCATCGCATCGCAGACATAGTGCCCCCAATTCGTCAGGTGCTCCGTCTCATCAGCGCCGAGGAAATGGAGGTAGGTGCCGATCTCGGACGGAACGACCGATGCCGGAGGCCTCGAGTAAGAGGCGTAGGGTTTGAGGTCGGCGTCCTTGCTGTCGATCGACCAATAAACGCCATGGGTTCTTGCGCGCAGCGCCGATTTCGCGACATCGTCGAGGCCAAGCGTATCGGCCCGTTTTGCAGCCTTGAAGCCGGCGATCAGGTCTCGCCGCCTTAACGACCGCACCTGATTGTCCGTCGTATCGAGAACGCGCTTCAGCTGGGAGAGATAATTCCAGTATCCGCGGGTCGAGGAGCGCCAAGGCGCGCCGGCATCGCTGACGAGCAGGCAGTCGCAGCGTTTCAGCGCGGGCTCGATGCCGTGATTGTCGTAGACGCCGCCGTCGCTCAATATCGCCCTGCCCGGAGCGACTGGTTCGCCAACCGTGTCGTCGAGTTTTTCCCTTTTCCAGGGAAACCGCGACAGGTCCAATCGCAGCGGTGACAACACGGGAGGGAATGCCGCCGAAGCGGCAACCGCGGCTGCGAGCGACAATGCCGGACGAAACGACACCCCGATCCTGTAATCCGCGATATAGCGGTTCGACATCCGGAAGAGCGAACCGGTGCTGAGATTGCTGGCGCAAAATACGAACCAGGGCAATCTCGGAAGATCGCGCAGGCTTGGCGATCGTCCATCGAACAGATGCCGCTCGTATAGTTTGGCGGCTTCCTCGGCCGCGCTTGAGAAGGGATTGAACACGCCCTTCAGGAAGCTCGGCCCATCCGCGAACACCTGACTGAGGGCGAGAATGCGATCCAGGTATTCCGTCTTGAAATTGACGGCGACCTCGTTCTTGAACACCAGCCGCGGCCAGATATAGGCGAGCAGGCCGGAGGCGATGGATCCCCCCGAGACCGACGAGATCATATCGAGCTTCGCCAGAAGGCCAGCCTCGTTGAGCCTCGCAAGCGATCCCGCATGGAAAAGCATGGCCCGATAGCCACCGCCCGAAAGGCAGAGGCCGAGTTTATAACGCTCCGCCGGCTTCTCGGGATCGTCGGATCCCGAAGAGACGGCATTCGATGCGGCATGCTCGTCTTCCGACATGCTCGGCCTCACTCAGGAAGATGAGTTTTCACCGATCTCTTCCTTCAGGCAAGCTGCCGAACTTTGCGGTCATTGCCTGCGGACCGGCAATATCTACTCTGCGTACCTCCGGGAATTGGCATCGCATTTGTGCCACTCCCAGTTTATTTCGGCTTCGTCCTTTTCGCCATAACACCAGTCGGCGCGATTGAGCAGCGGACCGAGTTCGTCGCGCCGTTTGCATGCCCGCAGCGTTTCGGGTCCAGTGCGATCGACACTCGTGCGGCAGATGTCGTCCAGTCCTGTCCACTGATGGATCAACCGATCCGGCGCCTTGGCCCCCTTGTCCGTGGCGAGCACCTTTCCGGTCTCGGACTCGATCTGCAGAGAGGCCGTGTTCCACACGTAAGAGAATTCGGCCATCCCGGAGGACGTCTTACCCGTGTCCCTATTTCCGGCAAACCATTCGACAATTCCCGACATTTCGCATTTTCCGGCACAGCTGGCAGTCACCGAGCCCGGCTTGACGCGGTAGATGCGCTCCGGCCAGCGTTGGGCGAAGGCTGCCTTTTCCTTCAGGACGGCGTCTTTGTCGACCGAGTTTCCGAAGAAGGAGACCTCGTCGGCATAGACGCCCTTCATGAAGGCCAACGCCGATGCGCTGTCTTTCGACCATTCGTCATTGTATCGGTTTGCGAAATCAACCGCCTCCGTGGTCAGGTCGCCGGGTTCCGGTGCGCCCGCCTCCTCGGAATCACTCGGCTCTGACGGCATGTCGGCGGGTGTTGCGCTCTCCTGCGGTGCGGCGCCTGGCGAGGGCGGCGCGCTTTCCTGTGCCGAAGGCATATCCTCGGGCGTGTTGATATTCCAGTCCCGCATTTCCGCAGCGGTGAGATACCGTATATCGGTGCTGTCGATCGACAGACTGAGCTGCAGCAGGTTGGGGCTTACCCCCATGTCAGTGAGATAGCCGATGATCTCGCCGGTCAGTGCTTGAACAGTCGAAACGGCCAATTTGTTGTCGATGGCAACATCGTCGGACAGGGAAACCCGATGCACGCCGATAGAGCCCGGCTCGGCAAATCTTTCAACGCCGCCGACGAAGGAGAAGGCGCAAGCCGACGCGCACTCGGCGGCTCTGATCTGTATCGTTTTTGCATTCAGGAGGCGGAGGGCCCGGCCGAACCTGATCGCGGCGACCACGTTTCCGCCTGGCGAGTCAAAGGTAACATAGCTCGGCTGGTACTGCGTATATTCGTCGACAAGCGTCATCGCATCGTCGGAACTCTCGAACACGCCTTTTATCGTCAGGACGCGCTCTCCCGGCGCGGTCTCCAGACGTTCGTAGGAAATGGCCGCATGCCCCTCCCCGGCTAGGGCGACGAACGCCAGCAGCATCGATATCAACGAGACGGATTTCCGCATTCTATCCCGGTCCCCAAGCACCTGTATTTTCTCCTGTCGTCATTCGCAGCATAGCTTTCGCAGGTCTGAATAGCCGGATGATGAAGACCTGCTCTACCCCGCCTCATTCGCGACCAGCCGACGCCAATTACGGTCCGAAGAACAATAGCTTCGCAGAGAATGTTGACAGCTACCCCAGCAGGTCAGATCAATGCACAAGGGCAATCTTCTGGCAAGCGTCACAATCAGAAGTGATGAGACAAGGTAAATGCCGGCCCTTCGCTGTTCTGGAGGCATCATAGACGCGTGCAATTGATATCGGCTATGTCGGCTGCACCGACACATTTGACCAGTGAGGCCGTTCGTGACTTCCCCCTACGACAATCACGCCCTCGACCTGAGGAATGATCCCAATTTCTTCGCGCTTTTGACCGGCAGCTACAAACGCATCGTCGGCCGCGCTCTTATCGAGGATGGGCAAGGGCCGGACTGGCTTTACAGCCATGCACCTTTCGTGGTCCTCGCGCACAATACACTGCCCGACCCGCGCTTCATCTACGCAAACCGGACTGCGCAGAACTGCTTCGAATATAATTGGGACGAATTCATCATGCTGCCGTCGCGACTATCAGCCGAGCAGCCTGATCGCGCCGAACGCCAGCGGCTGCTGGATGCCGTCACGCGCAGTGGTTTCGTCGATAATGGCCGCGGCCTCAGGGTCGCGAAATCAGGGCGCCGTTTCTGGGTCGAAAATTTCACTGTCTGGCAGCTCATCGATGAGACGGGCAAGCGGTTGGGCCAGGCGGCGATATTCTCTTTTTGGCGGGACGCGTAGTTCCTACGGTTTTACGCGGTCCGGATGCGCTGCCTGGAAGGCGGGGAGTTCGGCGCATCTGGCGTCGATGTCGCTGATGCGTCTGAAATCCGTCATATCAACGCCCCAGCGGCGGGCATTGTAGACCTGAGGAACAAGGCATAGGTCGGCCATCGACGGCCTACCGCCAAAGCTGAACGCGCCATCGGATTCGCCGAGCATAGTCTCCAGCTTGCGAAGTCCATCGCCGATGAAATGGTTCATCCATTCCTCGCGAGCCTCGGCCTTGTCGGTCAGCGTCAGAAGATGCGAGACAACATGCAGATTACAGATCGGATGGATGTCCATGGCAACCGCATATGCGAAGGCGCGCACTCTGTGGCGGTCGAGCCCATCCGATGGCAGCAATCCGCATTCCGGCCGGAGCTCGGCCAGATACTCGATGATGGCCAGCGACTGCGTCAGCGTTTTGCCATCGATCATCAATGTCGGCACCAGCCCCTGCGGGTTGAGCGCGAGATAGTCCGGCATGCTGTGCGCACCGTCGAGCAAGTTGATCGGTACAGTCTGGTAGTCGAGGCCCAGAAGATTGAGCGCGATCCGCACCCGATAACTCGCCGACGACCGCCAGTAGTCGTAGAGAATGATCTCGTTCATTCCCGGTCAGCTCCCTCGTATTTTCCGACCGTCTGCTCGATCGCACCGAAAATCGAATGGCCGGCATGATCCTTCATCTCGATGCGGACCTGGTCGCCGAACCTCATGAAGGGGGTCTTCGGCGATCCGCTTTCGATCGCCTCGATCATTCTCAATTCGGCAATGCAGGAATAGCCATCTCCTCCCTCGCCCACCGGCTTGCCGGGGCCGCCGTCGAGCTTGTTGGAGACCGTGCCGGAGCCGACAATCGTTCCGGCCGCGAGGTGGCGGGTTTTGGCGGCATGGGCGATCAGCTGGCCGAAATCGAATGTCATATCGATGCCGGCATTTGCCTTGCCGAATGGTCTGCCGTTCAAGCTTACGAGCAGCGGCAGGTGCAGCTTGCGGCTATCCCAGGCGTCCCCAAGCTCGTCCGGCGTCACCGCGACTGGCGAAAATGCCGAGGCCGGCTTGGACTGGAAGAAGCCGAAACCTTTCGCCAGCTCGTCCGGGATCAGGCCGCGCAACGACACGTCGTTGACGAGCATCACCAGACGAATTGCGCCACTGGCAGCTTCCGCGCTCGCACCCATGGCGACGTCGCCGGTGATGACGGCGACCTCGCCCTCCATGTCGATCCCATAGTCCTCGTCTGCTGCCAGGATCGGGTCTCGCGGCGCGAGGAAACCGTCCGAGCCACCTTGATACATCAGCGGATCGGTCCAGAAGCTAGCCGGCATCTCGGCGCCGCGCGCCTTGCGCACCAGTTCCACATGGTTGACGTAGGCCGAGCCGTCGGCCCATTGATAGGCGCGCGGTAAAGGCGATGCGGCGTCATGTTCGTGAAAGCGGATGGTCGGCTGAGCCCCCGCCTCGATGCCTTCGGCAACCAACCGAAGCCTCGGAGCAACATGCTCCCAGTCGTCGAGCGCCGCCTGCAGTGTGCGGGCGATGTGGCCGACCTCCGTACAGCGGGTCAGATCGCGGGACACGACGACGAGGCGGCCGTCCCTGGTGAAGTCCTTCAAGGTCGCAAGTTTCATGTCTCAATTCCGTGCCGGAGGGAGCTTCGCCGATCTTGACCGATCCTTTCACTTGATACCCGGAGTTCCGTCGAACTTGCGCTCGAGGCCATCCCAGCATTCGAGGTAATCGTCCTGCAGCGTTTCGAGCTCGGCTGCATATTTCGTCAGCTGCTGCGGATAACGGGTCTCGAACATGAAGGCCATGGTGTGATCGAGCTTCATCGGCTTGAGCTCGGTATTCGATGCCTTTTCGAAGGCGAGCGCGTCCGGGCCGTGAGGAAGCATCATAT
The DNA here is from genome assembly GCF_050587665.1 of Rhizobium sp. Nf11,1. NCBI lineage: Bacteria > Pseudomonadati > Pseudomonadota > Alphaproteobacteria > Hyphomicrobiales > Rhizobiaceae > Rhizobium > Rhizobium sp. Nf11,1. Next base: position 66,984 of record NZ_JBOBHU010000024.1, read on the forward strand.
TGTGCAGGCTGATCCCGCCCGGCACGAAGCCCTCCTCCTTGGCGTCATACTGCCCATGGATCAGACCCATGAACTCGCTCATGATGTTGCGGTGGTACCATGGCGGGCGGAAGGTGTGCTCGGCGACCAGCCAGCGCGGCGGAAAGATCACGAAATCGACATTCGCGGTGCAGGCATCTTCGGTGGGCGCGGTCAGCACCGAGAAGATCGACGGATCGGGATGATCGAAACTGATGGCGCCTACCGGCGAAAATGTTCGCAGATCGTATTTGTAGGGCGCGTAGTTGCCGTGCCAGGCAACCACATCCAGCGGCGAGTGGCCGATTTCGGTAACATAGAATTTGCCGCACCATTTCACATGCACGCGGCAGGGCTCTTCCTTGTCCTCGAAAGCAGCGACAGGCGTCTTGAAGTCGCGCGGGTTGGCCAGGCAATTGGCGCCGATCGGCCCGCGGTCCGGCAAAGTGAATTTCGCGCCATAGTTCTCGCAGATATAGCCGCGCCAGACCGCCTGCTCGCCGCTCTTCAGAATTTTGAACATCATGCCGCGAGGGATGAGGCAAATTTCCAGCGGCTCGACATCCATGATGCCCATTTCGGTGAATACTCTGATGGCGCCGAGCTGCGGCACGATCAGCAGTTCGCCGTCGGCGTTGAAGAAGTAATCATCGACCATGTCTTCGTTGAAGACATAGGCATGCGCCGACATGCCGACCTGGGTCGTGGCATCGCCCGCCGTCGTCATCGTCCGCACCCCTTGCAGAAAATTCAGCGTTTCGGTGGGAGCAGGCAGCGGATCCCAGCGGAGCTGACCGAGCGGGAGCGAATGCTCGTCCAGGCAGGGTGCGGTTTTCCAGAGCGGATAGGACGAGTTCGAGAAGCGGCGGGTGTGGCGCACGCTCGGGCGAATGCGGTACAGCCAGGACCGTTCATTCGTACCGCGCGGCGCAGTGAAGGGCGAGCCGGAAAGCTGCTCGGCATAAAGGCCGTAGTTGCATTTCTGCGGGCTGTTCTGGCCCTGCGGCAAGGCGCCGGGCAGCGACTCCGTCTCGAAGTCGTTGCCGAAGCCCGGCATATATTTCAGTCTGTTTGCCTTCGCCGCTTCCGCGTCGGAAGCCTGGATCGATGTCTGGTCCATGCTCAACTCCTCCCCGAAAACTCTACTACGTCGTAGAGTTTACTCCGCTGCCGTGCCGATGACACCACGCTTGATCTGATCTGCCTCGATCGACTCGAACAGCGCACGGAAGTTGCCCTCGCCGAAGCCCTCATCGCCCTTGCGCTGAATGAATTCGAAGAAGATCGGACCGATTACCGTCTTGGAGAAGATCTGCAGCAGGATTTTCGTCATGCCGCCGTTCACCACACCTTCGCCGTCGATCAGGATGCCGTGCTTCTTCATGCGGTCGATCGGTTCGTCATGGCCATGCACGCGTTCATAGGACATGTCGTAATAGGTCTCTGGGGGGCCTGGCATGAAGCGCAGCCCGTTATCGGCAAGCCGGTCGGTCGCTTCGTAAATATCCTCCGTCCCAACGGCGATGTGCTGGATGCCCTCGCCCCGGTACTTCTTCAGATATTCCTCGATCTGGCTGGTGTCGTCCTTCGATTCATTCAACGGTATGCGGATCTTGCCGCAGGGCGAGGTGATGGCGCGGCTGACGAGGCCGGTGATCCGCCCGTCGATGTCGAAGAAGTGGATCTGCTTGAAATTGAACAGATCTCGGTAGAAATCCCACCACTTGTCCATGTTGCCGCGGAAGACGTTGTGGGTGAGATGGTCGAGATAATAAAAGCCGATCCCTGGGGGATTTGGATTGGGCTCGCCAAGCCAATCGAACTCGGCCTCGTAAGCCGATCCCTTTGTCCCATAGGTCTCGACGAAATAGAGCAGCGAACCGCCGATGCCGACAATCGCCGGAACGTCGAGCACCTTGTCATTTCCTTCATAGGGAACGGCGCCCTTCGACACGGCGTGATCGAAGGCGTGCTTGGCATCGACCACGCGCCAGGCCATCGACGGGGCGCAGGGACCATGCTTTGCGACAAAACCGGCGGCATGGCTACCGGGCTCGGCATTCAATACATAATTTATGTCGCCTTGGCGCCAGACGGTAATGTTTTTCGTCTTGTGCTTGGCGACCGCGATATAGCCCATGCGTGTGAAGAGCTCGCTGAGCTTCTCAGGCTCGGGGTGGGCGAATTCGACGAATTCGAAGCCGTCGGTGCCGGCCGGATTGTCGGCGGTGATTTCCGACGGAGGCGCATCATGCGGGAACGGACCCATTTTCTTTTCCTCCAGAGGAGATTGCAATCTATGCAAACTATGGCTCAAAACTGGCGAAAAGTTCTTGCATTCTTGGTGCTATAGGAAAAGATTATGCACGATCTGTGAGCATTCTGGAGATTTTGCGCAATGGATGAGCCCCTAGACAAATTGGATCTACGCCTCCTTCTGGAACTTCAAAAGGATGGAAGGCTCACGAACAACGAGCTTGGTGAGCGCATCGCGCTTTCACCGTCGCAATGCTCGCGCCGGCGTACCAGATTGGAAGCCGAGGGCTATATTCGCAGCTACCGTGCCCACCTCGATCGGGAGAAGCTGGGGCTCGATATGCTGGTGGTCATTTCCGTCACGCTTGCCACCCACAACCGAGACAATGCCCGCCGATTTTCGCAATTGATCAACGGTCTGCCCGAAGTTCTCGAAGCCTATGCGCTGACCGGCGAGATGGACTATCACCTCAAGGTGGCGACCCGTGGGCTCGCCGATCTGTCGAAATTCGTCAACGACGTTCTGCTGCCGCACGAATCCGTGCAGCACGTGAAAACCTCGATCGTGCTCGACACGCTGAAGACGTTCGAAGGCTATCCAGTGATGATGCCGGGCAGCCGGCATGGCGACAGCGCGCGATAAACGTTAGAGCGGCAGTTCGGTGGAGAATTTCAGCTCGCGCAGGACGAAGCTTGATACGACGGTGCGCACATGCGGGTTGCGCATGAGATAGCGGGTCATGAAGGCTTCGTAGCTTTCGACGTCCCTCGCCCTTATCTTCAGCATGTAGTCGAAGGCGCCGGACAAGGCGTAGCACTCCATGATCTCCGGCCGCTCCAGCACCACTGAAGCGAAAGAAGCCACCGCCTCCTCATGGTGATCCTCCAGCGTGACGTGCGCAATCACGCAGAGCTTGAGATCGAGTTTGCCGGGATCGAGCAACGTCACGCGCTTGCGGATGACGCCGTCGGCTTCCAGTTCCTGGATCTTCCTCCAGGCCGAGCTCTGCGACATGCCGACTTTTTCCGCCAGATCCGCCAGCGACAGAGTGCCGTCGGCCTGGATCAGTTGCAGAAGCTTGCGGCGGAAATTCCCAGATTCTTTCATTGTAGCCATCGTACTCGGAAATATCTCCCACCACTATGCCGATACCCGGCATGAAAGAAAAGAAAATCCGTCAAACACGGAGCATAATGACAGAGACATCGCCATTCCCGGGAGGATCAGCCGATGACCAAGGAAAGCAGCTACACCGCCAAACTGCCCGGCCCGGACGGCCTTTATGACTATACCCCCGAAGAAGATCAGATCTGGGGCGAACTCTACCGGCGTCAGATGAAGCTCTTGGCCGACAAGGCTTGCCAGGAATATCTGGACGGCGTCAAACTGCTGGGGCTCAAGCCGGAAAAAGTTCCTCAGCTCCTCGATGTGAACAGACGCCTGAACGAGACCACAGGTTTCGGCGTCGAAGGCGTGCCGGCACTTATTCCGCCTTCGCGCTTCTATGAGCTTCTCTCGCAGGGCAAGTTCCCGCTGGCGACCTTCCTGCGCCGCCGCGAGCATATCGATTATATCGAGGAACCGGACCTGTTCCACGAGGTGTTCGGCCATTGCCCATTGCTGACCAATCAGAGCTATGCCAATTTCGTCCGGCATTTCGGCGAAACCGCCATGCGCCTCGGCAAGGGCTATTCATGGCATCTGTTCCGGATTTTCTGGTTCACCGTCGAATTCGGCCTGATCAACACGCCGCAAGGCCGCCGCTGCTTCGGCGCCGGCATCGTCTCCTCTCCGAGCGAAGCGAAGGCGGCAACGGAAGGCACGTCGTGCGAATTCCGACCGTTCGATTTGATGAGCGTGCTCAGGACGCCCTACCGCATCGATATCCTTCAGCCGATCTACTATGTCATCGACAGCTTTGCCGATCTCGAGGCGATCGTGGAGCAGGATATCGGCGGCGCGATCCTCAAAGCGAAATCACTTGGGGATTTCGCCCCGGCTTTCGAAGCCAAGGCTTCGTGAACTCGACGCTGCGGTAGCGTGTAGGTAGTCGCAGATCCAGCGCTTCACTTCGGAGCGGCGGGACTGCGATTGACGAATTCGACCAGGACGCCCGGCTTGACCATGCCGGCCAGCTCTTCGGCGTCCCAATTCGTCAGCCGCACGCAGCCATGCGAGCCGACCTTGTCGATGAGCTTCGGCTCCGGTGTGCCGTGTATGCCATAGGTCGGCTCGGTCAGATCGATCCAAACGCTGCCGACGGGACCGTTCGGCCCCTTCGGGATCGTCAGAACCTTGTTGTTCTTTCCCTGCTTGAAATTTCGCTTCGGATCGTATCGGTAAACCGGCATTCTCGAGACGCCCTTGACCTTGTGTTTTCCTGAAGGCGCCGGATTGTCCTCGCTGCCGATCGTCGCGGGATAGACGGCAAGTAGGGACCCATCCTCGCCATAGGCCAGCACCTGCCCTGTCTTCTTGTCAGCCTCGATGCTCTTGACTTTGCCTTGCCTGGGAGGGCCGGGATTAACGACCCACACCTTGTCGCCGGGCGCAAAATGCGAGCCAGGGTTAAGTGCATTCAAGAGATCGAGATCCATGTGGAAGCGCTCGGACAGCTTCTCCGCAACGCTGGTATAGCCGAGGCTCTGCATCTTTGCCTTCTCGCCGTAATCCTCAGGAATCCTGTCGACCAGCCCCGTGGCGTCCTCCGGCGAGACGACATAGCTCTCAACGACGGGGGAATTGTCTTCCAACCGGGAGGCGACATCCGGATCCGGCCTGCCGTCCACGGGAAGCTTGTTCATCGCCTCGAAGCCGGCCACCGCCTTGTCGACATTCTCGCCGGAGAGACCGTCGACCACGCCGGGAGACGAGCCCGCGCGGTCGAGCAGGACCTGTAGGCGGATGATCGCCGGGTCCGGATCTGCGGGTTGCAGCTTTCCTTTCCCGATGTCGGCAATGGAAGCGGCGTTGATCGTTTCGGGGAGAAGCTCCCGCGCGGAGGCGCCGCCAACGGAAAGGGCCAGAGCGAGCAGCGACATCGGCAGGGCTGTTTTCATGGACAACAAATGGCCGACGTGGGAATTTGTTCCCACACCAGCCGGACATCCTCCGACACAGCATCTGCTACAAGTCCGCAGGACCGGTGGCAGGCTCCGGTCACGGCGCCTTCGCTTGCTTCCTGGCTTCGCGTGCTCTTGCGGTGCGCCGGGCGGGCCTCAGTTCTTCGATCGTCGGCTGCCACCATTCGGCATCCCGGCGGGGAGGCGTTTTCGCAGGCCAGGTACGGACAAGTTCGTCGAATGTCGGGGCCCGCCAGTACCCCCAGAGATGATCCTCGGTGACCCCGGGGTAGAAATCCGCGACGAGAGCCGGATCGACCAGTTCGCCGGTGATTTCTGTGAAGACGACGATCCCATACGAGGTGGCCACCGGGCGTCCTGTCGGCGGCAGGTCGTCGGTCGGAAGCGGGTAACGGCGGCGCTTGCGTTCCGCTGCGCGAAGCCTGCTGCGCATCTCCTGTTCGGTTCCCTTCCGCTCGTCGGCGCGCCGTCGCCTCTCCTCCGGTTCGTTTCTGCGAGCCGCCGCTTCGATCTCAGGCCATCTGCGTCTCAGCTCCTCATAGGATCGAAAGGGCACGTGCCATATTCGAAGATCGCCGTCCCATCGCGAGAACGGCACCTCGCGAAGTTCGTCGACGACGGTTTTTGAATAGGGCGTTCGGATTCGAAAGCCGGCCTTACCAAGTTCCAGATATGGACTGTCGATGGGATCGAAGGCGAAGGCATCGCGTCCCTTCGCATCCGCATGCGCGTCGGCTTCGGCCTCCAGCTCGGCAAGCCATCGGCCGATGCGACGGGACGCCGTTCGGCCGGGAACGAACCAGGCCTTTCGCACGTCGTTCCAGCGGGCGCGAGGGAAGCGGTTTCGAAACTGCTCGACAGTCATCCTGTCGTAAGGGAAGGAGACCTCTGCACCTGGCTTCGGCTCATCGTCACGGGGCGATCTCTCGTCCTGGTCAGCGGGCGATTTTGTTTCGATCATAGAAGGAGAACGCTCCCGCGTCGGGATCGGTTTCCGGCGCAGCCGTACGTCGCCTTAACGACGCTAGTGAACCGTCTTCGACGGCTTCTGCGGGTGCGAAATGTTATGCAGCGTTGCCATGAGCTTTTCGAACTCGTTCAAGACACGGTTGAACTCGGCGTCCGGCATCGTAACGATTTCCGATACTGTCGAAGAAACTGACGCAATCAGTTTATCGATCCAAACGCAGCGATCGGCCGGCACATTTCCGAGAACTTCGCGACGGAGTATCTTCAACTCGCGAAGAATACGAACGATAAGGGCTCCGCGTTCCGCCCTGCTCAAGAACGGAAGCCTTGTCTGCGCCAGGTGGATTTCTGCTATCAGCGTCGTTGCCATCCCCGCTCTCCGCCCCTCAAATACAACCGGATATCACAACCGCTGCGATTACAACACGGACTTTAGTCCGGCTAGCCAGTTCGGTTCAGTTTCGTACGGCTCGCCCGTCAACGGTCAATTGCTCGTCGCGACCAGATCCGACATGTCGCAACTGCGGCGCGGTCCTTCCCATGGCTGATATGTATTGTCTTCCGGTCGGTACGATCTATAGCGGGCGGCGCATCGGGCTGCTGCCTGGGCATTGACTTTCGGGCTGCCGCCTTCATGGCTCTCGGCGATATCCTGCTGGAACGGCGAAGAGCATTCGCGGGTCCTGCCGCTATAGGATCGATAGCTGTTGGTCGCAGGATCGAAGGAGCGGTAGCGCTGCGCGCACCAGGCAAGGTGCTCGGCAGCGAGTTCTGGCCGCGGTTTCTGAGGTTCTGTCCACGGACGAGCGGGTTGCGAAGCCACCCTTGGCACCGTGGTCGTCGGAGCCTCGGTGACATAGCTGGAATAGACAGGTGGAATTCGTTCATAATGCTGCCGATGGGGATCGACCTTCACCGGACTCGTCGTCCACAGATCGGGGGCCGCAAGGTCCGTGAACGCGCGCGGTTCGGAATCCGCCACAACATGCGAGGCAACGGATGCCGCTGCCATGCAGGCGCCAACCGAGCTGACGATGCCGAAGGCGACCGTCGCAATGCCATTCATCAGCCCGCCTCCTGCTCTTGTGCCTGGGGAACCCAGACGCGCGCCGCGGCGCTGCTGTGACCGCCGGTGGCGACCAGCACCGCGAGAATGCCGACGATCGCCAAGAGGATGGCGATCAGCGGCACGGCGAAACCAGCAGATTTTTTTTCGGGATAAATCATGTTCCCTCTCCTCGACCCTGGCGGCCGCACGATGACGCTGCCGTCCATCGTGCGGCTGATCTGAAGATGATTTGGAAGACGCGGCAGAGCCACGTGAACGATCAGGTCACTTGATCACCTGAATCACCTTGCGGGACGAGGGTTCGACAATGACACGCTCGTCATTGACCACCGCGTAGGCATATTTCGGATCGTCCGGAACTGGGGTCACGACGACCGTTTCCGGCAGGGGCTGGCCGACGACCACCTTTTCCTTCACGACCACTCGTGCCGAGGGTGCCGGCGCCTCGCGGACATAAGTGACGACCTTTTGCGGCGGCGGATCGATCGCCGTGCCGACGACTGCACCGGCAACGCCGCCGATAGCAGCACCGGCCGGACCACCAACGATAGCTCCGGTGATTGCGCCACCAGCCGCACCATTGACGGTCGAGGACTGGGCGAATGCGACACCTGACATCAGGGTCATGGCAGTTGCCGCGCCTGCAATAAGCTTGAAGAGCATCTTTTCCTCCTTCCTTTCAATGCGGCCTGCTTGCCGCTGCCAAACCAACTTGCTCGCGACGAGGTCGTTCCACGCCCCGGACCTCGGTCTGAGGCATCCCGGCCCTTGGTCTGGATTTTATTATTCGTCAGCCGCGCTATTCTCGAGCCGCACGCCATCGCATCGCGGGCTTGGGCAGGAGACCGAGGAGATGACACGATCCAACCGCCGGGAAGCAGGACGCAGGCGCCTGGCCATGCGTCTGCCGCAAATGCGGACGCTGATCATGCAGGCGCGCGACCCGTGGCAGCTCGAGCTTTTCGAGGCCTATCAGATGGCGGTCGAAGCGCGTGATCGGCTTCGAAGGCGACGGTTCAATTTGAAGCTGGTGCGGGAATATGACGAAACCTGTGTCGAGATCGAACAGCACGTCATGGGCGCGATGCCTCTCCCTACCTCAACTACCGCCTCATCCCCTAATCCGCGACCGTAGGTTCAATCCAGGCGCCAGGACAATGATTGTCCGCACGAGCCCCGGCACGGACAATCACGCGCGAGAGGACACCGAAGAGGTTAAGGAGCGCGGCCGGAGACGACCAGGGCACTCATGCTGCCGCAAGGACGGGCGCCATAGCGGGACGCCACCCGCTCGGCCACCTCATCAACGATTTCCGACATGCGCTCCGGCGCCCGCGATTCGATTTCTCCGCTGAGCGGCGTGCCCCGGCAGAAAGCGGTCGCGACATCCTGTGCTGTGGCCGCGATGGAGGTCAGTTCGAGCCGCTCGCAGGAAACCGCCTCGAATCCCGCCGATGATACTTCAGCCTTGATCGGGGTGGGATCGAAGTAAGAATATGGCAAGCGCCTGAGGAAATCGGGAGGATCCGACGGGAAGAGGCTTGTCAGGCATTCGTCCACACATCTTGCGAAATCGTTGGCAGCAAGCGAATCCCACGTCGAGAACAGGAAATGGCCTCCGCTCCGCAACACTCTTTTCGCCTCGCCGTGGGCCTTCGGCTTATCCGGAAAGAACATGACGCCGAACTGGCAAACGACGAGATCGAACATCAAAGGGGCGAACGGCAGATCTTGCGCATCCGCGTGCATCCAATGCGTTCGCGACATCGTCACAGATGGTGCGCCGACGTCGATCATCGCCTGGCTGAGATCGGCGGCAACGATCTCTGCGGCCGGATCAAGCTTCGCCCGCAGAGCGCGTGTCAAGGCGCCGGTCCCCGCCGCGACTTCGAGCACGCTGACCGGCTTCGACCGTTCAACTGCGATTGCCATTTCCAACGCATAGGGCTCAAAGAGAATCGGCACGAGAAGGGCTTGGTAAAGGTCGGCGACGCCTGCCCCGAACGGAGGGGGAGACGCGGCAAATGCGGCGCCTTCGATGTTCGCAGAAACTGTCACCACAAGTCTCCAAGCCCAACTCTATCGAAATTGAGATATGGCTGAATCCGCTGTTGTCCACGGGGACGGACCTTGGTCCCAAGCCCCTTCGACCGAAGTCCCCGACGCGGAACGGTCGCCTGACCGCGTCGTTTGAGCGATACGGAAGGAGATCCGCATATGCCCCAAAGGAACAGATCTCATACGAATGATGCCTGGAACGTGTCCGTCATCGCCCTCGTCATCGTTCTGGCCGGCCTTCTCTATGTCTTCGGCGCAGCCATGTCAGGCGATAGCCTCCAACTGACCGAGAGCATCAGAGGCGCTGAGGTCTTCGATACCAGGAATCTGCCCTGATACAGTCTGGAAAAACTCTAAAGACGCTGTAGGTTTAGTCGGGAAAGTCTCTTACCGGTATCAAAATGAATTGGCTGCGCCGCTGGAATGCCCGCTCACTCGCCTCGCAATTTTTCATCGCGGGTGGCTTGGTCTCGATCGCCGCCATGTTTCTGGTGGGCATCCTTGTCACTCATCTGATCGAGGAAGCCGTCATTCATAATTCCGGCGCGGCGACGGCTCTTTACGTCGACAGTGTGGTGGCGCCGCTGCTTCCCGACATGCAAACGGAATCGCTGCTGGACGAAGGCAGTGCCCAGGCTCTCGACGAAACGCTCGGCCAGGGGGCGCTTGGCAGGCGCCTTGTCTCATTCAGGCTGTGGCGAAACGACGGCACCATCCTCTATTCGAACGACAAGGATCTGGTGGGTCAGAAATTTCCCCTGAACGCCAAGCTGCAGAAGGCATTCGCCGGCTCGCTCGTGGCGCGCTACGAGATTGCCGATGACCCGGAAAGCGGCGCCGAGCGCGCGCTCGGCAAGCCGCTGATGGAAATCTACAATCCGGTTCTCCAGCCGTGGTCCGGCCAGGCGGTCGCTGTGCTCGAATTCTACGAGACGGCGGAAGGCCTTGGCGACAGCCTGGCTCACGCGAGGCTGCAGAGCTGGGGGGCGGTCGCCGCTCTCACTGGCGTCTTTTTCCTCGTTCTCTCCGCCCTGGTTTTTCGCGGAAGCCGCACGATAGAAGCGCAGCGCAGGGATCTCAAGGAACGGGTCCAGGAATTGTCTTCGCTGCTGGCTGAAAATCGCGGGCTCCAGCGGCGGCTGCAGCGCGCTTCGCAGCGTGTAGCGGCGCTGAACGAAACATATCTGCGCAGCATTGGCGCCGATCTTCACGACGGTCCGGCACAGCACATTGCCTATGCTTCACTGCGACTGGACAGCGATTTATTGATCAATGCGTCCACCGAGCCCGAAGCGCGCGAAAAAGAACTTGCGTGGATACGCTCGAGCCTCGCCGAGGCCATGACGGAAATCCGCAATATCTGCAGTGGACTGGTGCTCCCGCAGATCGAAAAGTCCTCCATCACCGATATCGTGCTGCGGGTCGTCGAAGCGCATCGGCACAAGACCGAAACCGTTGTCGAAACGAACATCGACGAGGATGGACCCGAGCTCGCTGCTGCCGTAAAGATCTGTATCTATCGCTTCGTTCAGGAAGCCTTGAACAACGCCTATCGCCACGGCGGCGGCGTTCAGCAGAGCGTGAAAGCCGTGTCGCACAATGGTCATGTTTGTGTGGAGGTCAGTGATCGTGGCGATGGGTTCGACCCGACGGAGGTGAGGCCGACAAGCCTCGGCCTGGTTGGGCTGCGCGAACGCATCGACAGCCTGGGGGGATCTTTCGATATTAAGACGGGTGAAGGCGGAACGACCGTGACCATGACCTTCGAGCCTATGGAAGCTGGAGAGTAGAGATGACACCAATCACCGTCGGCGTCGTGGACGACCACCCGCTTTTTCGCGAGGGCGTAACGCGCAGCTTGTCGGAGATGAGCGACTTCGTGGTCATTGGCGAAGGGGCCAACAGCGAAGACGCTGCCATGATCGCTTCAAACAACCGTCCCGACATCATGCTCCTCGATGTCTCGATGCCCGGCGGGGGATTGGCTGCGATCGGCGACGTCCTGGCGCTGAGCCCGACGACGAAAGTGCTGATGTTGACGGTATCCGAGGAGGTGGACACGCTGCTCGGAGCCCTGCAGCAGGGCGCGATGGGCTACGTTCTCAAAGGTGTCGGTTCCCGCGGTCTCGCCGAAGCGATTAAAACCGTCCTCAGCGGATCGCGATATGTCTCGCCGACGATGTCGGCGAAGGCGATGGAAAATTCGCTACACAACGGAAACTCCGACAAGAACAGTCTGACGCCAAGGGAGCGCGAGGTGATGGATCTCGTCGCCCAAGGTCTGTCCAACAAGCATATCGGCCTGCGCCTCAACCTGCAGGAAAAGACCGTAAAGCACCATATGACCCAGATCCTGAGCAAGCTCGGCGCCTCGAACAGGACCGAAGCGGCCCTGCAGTGGCGTGAACGACGATAGCACCGGGTCGACCTGGCATCTCTGCGGTGGCGTTTTCCGCGCCTTAGCGAAGGAAGCGGCTCAGCCGGCTTGCGTCGCTAGCCGTCGCCTGCCGGCTTATGATCGTCCTGCCCTTCGAGTCCTTCATGATATAGCGGCCACTGCGCAGGCTTTCGGTGATGCCGTTCGCGTGGCGAACGTTGATCGACCCATCGGTACCTTCGGTCGCTCTGGCCTTCGATCCTGTCGACGTCGAAGCCGAGGAGGAAGAGGATCCGGCGCTGCTGCTGGAGCTTCCACCTGAGCTGTTGCCGGAGCCACTATTGCCGTTTCCGCCCCCGTTGCCATTGCCTCCCCCGTTGCCGCCTCCTCCACCGTTGCCGTTGCCGCCACCGTTGCCGCCCCCATTGCCGTTCCCATTATTGCCGTCTTTTGCCTCTGCGTGTTTCGCCCTCAGAACGCGAAGGGAGCCGTCGAGGTTAATCGTCACGGGTGATGCGGCAACCACGAAGGCGACGGCAGCGCAGCCGCCCAATCTCAAAAAACCTCGTTTCGAGACAGTCAATGCCATTGCCTTGTTCATCCGTTCTTCGCCGTTCCTACGCTCCTTGGACGCCTGGGAATTTTCGCCTTTCTGAGGACTAAATGCAACCGGACCTAGGTACTAAGAAAAGGCAGGACTTTGGTCCGGCAAACAGTGGATGCGCCCCCAAAAATACGAGCGCTGCCATCAAAAATACTGCCTCTGCGCGTATATTGTCGACTTTGCCGCCATCGTGATGTTGGATGAGGCGCGGCCGCATTTTTCTGGAACTTCTTTCGTCGTGGTCGCTTTTGATTATCAAAATGCAACGGAGGAAACCGCGATGCCGAACCCGAATGAATCACCCGCCGTCCAGTCCTTGCGAAAAGAGCAGGCAGAGCAGCGCAAACAATCCCGAAAGGGCGAACTCGACAAAGCGATCGAAGACACGTTTCCTGCTTCTGATCCTGTTTCCGCCACTCATACCTCCATTCCCGCCGGCCGCAGCGATGTAGAGGCGGCTGAGCGCGTGAAGCGGGAGCCTGATCCGACCGCGGTTGACCAAGAGTACCCGCTGGTCGATCAAGCCTTGCGCTCTACCGGACAAACAGCCCGCGCCTCGGACAGATTCGATGCAAATCGCGAAGAGTTGCGCGCGCTTCAGAAAGAAGCCGGCCGGGTGGCCGAATCCGCCTCCGAGCTGGCTTCCGGAACAGCCCGCCTGGCAAAGGCCGAAGCGAAGAGCTTTGTCCAGGACATTGAGGATCGGATCCGCCGGCAGCCGCTGACGGCTGCAGCGATCGTCGCCGGCATCGCCTTCGTCTTCGGCGCAACGCGCTGAGAGGACCACAATGGCGAGCCAATGGACCGGCGGCTGCCTGTGCGGATCCTGCCGATATGCATTCAGCGGCGATCAGCCGCATTCGGGATACTGCCATTGCGACATGTGCAAGAAGGCGACCGGAGGACCTTTCGCGGTTCTTGTCCAGGCCAAGGTTCAAGATCTCGCCTGGACAAAGGCTTCCCCTGCCGTATACCGATCCTCACCCATCGCGACACGTGGCTTTTGCGGCGCATGCGGAACGCCGCTCTTTCTTCAGTATGACGGCGACGAACTGATCCGCGTGACAGTCGGTTCGCTCGATCACCCCGACAGGATACGCCCGGCAGGTCATTACGGCGTTGAGAGCCGGCTTGACTGGGCCGACTGCGGGCGTGGACTACCGGAGGAGGAAACTCAGGAGCGTTTCTGAAGGATGCCGCGAAAAATTATGCCCGTGACGCCCGACCAGTGAACCAGTAGATTGCGGCCAGCTTCTGGATCTGGCCACCGTCGCGGCGTGAGCCCATGAAAATTGCAACCTACAATGTCAACGGCATCAACGGGCGACTGAACAACCTGCTCCGCTGGCTGAAGGAGGATGCCCCCGATATCGCCTGCCTTCAGGAACTGAAAACCGACGACGCCAATTTTCCGCGAAAGGAGGTCGAACGGGCCGGCTACGGCGCAGTCTGGCACGGGCAGCGATCCTGGAACGGCGTCGCCATACTGGCAAAGGACAAGATACCGATACTGACCCGGCGCGGTCTTCCGGGCGATCCTGACGATACCCACAGCCGATATATCGAAGCCGTCATCGAGGGCATGCTGATCGGATGCCTGTATCTGCCGAACGGCAATCCCTTTCCCAGTGCCAAGTTCGAATACAAACTTCGCTGGTTCCGTCGCCTGCACGCCTATGCCGCCGAACTGCTCGAAATCGAGGTGCCTTCCATCCTTGCCGGCGATTTCAACGTCATGCCGACGGAGATCGACGTCTACAAGCCGGAGCGCTGGCGAGACGATGCGCTATTCAGGCCCGAAGTCCGCAAAGCCTATGCCCAGCTCGTCTCCCAGGGCTGGACGGATGCCATCAGGCATCTGCATCCGGACGAGCGCATCTACACCTTCTGGAAATATTGGCGGAACAGTTTCGAGCGCGACGCCGGGCTTCGGATCGACCACTTTCTGCTCAGCCCGACGGTGGCGCCGTGGCTTCGATCGGCGACCGTCCGGCGCAAGCCGCGGGGCTGGGAGCATACGAGCGACCACGCACCCGTCATGATAGAGCTCGATGTTCCCGCAGCTGAAGCCGTGTAAGCGATCGCAGAATATCAGGGAACCTGCGATGGCTGCCGGAGTTTGCCTGCAAAGGAGATTGTCCGATGCGCACGAAATCCATTCCCGATTCCGCCAAGCTTCCGCCGAAGTCGTTGAATGAGGATACTCAGGACGACGAGCTGCCCGAGGCAGATGTCGACGACCAGCGCAAGCCTCCCGTTAGCATGGGCAACAGCCGCGAGGCGGGCGACGGCGTCCCCGGCTCCGACCCTGAGACAGGCCGCGCCGATCAGAAGGGTCGCATTCCTGCCCCGCAATTCTCCAATCGGAAATGATCGTCATGGGCGAAAGCAAGAACTATCTCAATACCGACGAAATCCAGGCCGACGACCAGTTGTCGCCGAAACCGGTCGAAGGAAAAGATCCGCCGAGGCATGTGCGCAAAAGCGAAGAAGCCGTCACAGAAGGCTCTGACGATACGGAGCGCATCCGGGTTCCTCCGCCGGTCGCAAATCCCGATTGATATGGTTACAGCGTCGCCTCATACGCCAGCGCCAAGGTCGTAGATGCGGCCCGTCAGCCAGGCGGGCCAGTCCCGCTCGAAAAAGGATCTGGCGCTTTCATCCAGTTCGCGGTTGGGACGGGTTGAAAGCCTGATCTCATCGCCTTCGAGCCGGACGATGATCTGCTCCTTGCGATGCGCTTCGCTTTCCTTGCGAAAGCGATAGTGCTCCAGTGGACCGACGCTCGCCAGCGGAAGGAATTCGCCTTGTGCATCGCAGATCGCGCGTGCTCCCCGACTGCCGCCGCCCTTGCCGATGAAGAAGTCCAGCGCACTCAGCACCGCTTCCGAGGCGAGCGCCATGTGCCGCCATTGCACGCCTCGGACCGCTTCGGCCGCGCGGCCGTAGGCGACGCCGTTGGCGCGGATTTCGGCGTTCAGCTTCCGCGCTTCGACCAAGGCCTGGTGGACGCTCCTTTGATCGCAGATGATGCCCGCCTTCTCGCTCATGCGTGCCTGCACCGCCGAGCGGACCGCTTTGACGGTGAGCGGGCTTTCGGTCCGCAGCGCGGAAAGAAGATTGGCGATGCCCGCCTCCGCCGCCTCCGGTACACGTCCCGCGGCAGCCCGCTTCGCCCCGCCGCCGGCGCCGATGTGTTCGGCCACCCGGGTGCCGAAGACCTGCCCGGCATTCAGCGCCGCTCCACCGGGCCTTGTTACCCCATGTGTGCCCGCCGCCTCCCCGACCGCGTAGCAGCCACCCAGATTGGTGCGGCCCCAGCTATCGACCATGATGCCGCCGTTCATGTGCTGGTTGTTGACCGCGAACTCCAGCGGCTCTTCGGCAATATCGATCTTGTAGCGGCGATAGAGTTCGATCGCGAGCGGGTTCATATGCTTCAATCGATCGATCGGCATTTCCTGATCGGCGCCAGCCTTGCCGAGATAGAGCCGAACATCCTCGTCCAGCCTTTCCAGGCTGAATGGCAGGTCGCCGGGGACGGGCAGAGGATTGCGGTTGAAGTCCATAAAGACGCGCCGACCCGCTGCGGTCTCACGGTAAATGGCGAGATCGACCAGGCTCGAGCCGAAATCCAGCATCCGGGTGGCGTGGAACGGCCATTGATAGCCCTTGCGGAAGATGTTTGACGCCAACTCCCGGGTGCTTCGATAATATTCCGCCAGGAAATGGTGTTCGGCGCCTTCGCCATCGACCGAATAGATATGTGGGATTGCCTGGACGTACGTGCCGGACAGATTCCACGGGAAGCCCTCCCTGCGCGTCCCGATGCCGAACTGGCTTTCGGTCAAATTGACGAGCTCGACGCCTGCCTCCAGCGCCAATCCAAGGGAGCCGAAGCAGCCGTTGGGATAAACGCTGTCGCGATAGAGTTCGCCCGGGCCGCCGGCGGCGAGCACAATCACGTCACTCACGAACAAGGCGATGCCGAGCGGGTTCTCCTGCCTACGGTCGCCGGCGCGCATGACGAGCATGCCGGCGACATGACGATCAGCCCCCGAGCCCTCGGTGAGGATTTTGACCGCGGTGGTCTGGTTGTAGAACGGCACGCCGAGCCGGATCGCCTCCTCCGCCAGCACCTTGACCATTAGCCGCGACGTGCGCGGGCCGCAGCTGGTGGCGCGGCCGACCTCGTCATGGTCGGTCTGATATCTCAGCGTTCCGCCAAGCGGATCCTGGGGCAGCGGCAATCCCAAGAACTGCAGCGACGCCATCATCCGCGATGATCCCACCGCCTCGACATAGGCCGTGTCTTCGTCCATGGCGCCGCCGCTGCCGATGGCGCGGGCCATCGCCCTGTAATTATCGCCCTGATCGGCCGTGTTTGCGGTGTGAAGGGTTTGCTTATCGGAGCCTGAGCAGGCCGAGGTTCCGCCCCATGCACTTTGACTGATGATGACGACATCGACGCCGCGCCGCTTCATTTCCACCGCCGCACGCAAACCCGCAGCGCCGGATCCGACGACGACGCAACTGGCTCGGTGGATCGGCACGTCGATGCCTGCGAGGCGGGCTACTCCGGAAGCAGGAGCCTCCGGCGGAAGCCGCGGCATATCGACGTCGGTCAGTGCGTCAAGAATTTCCTGCGGAACGTCTATTGTCATCGGCTCGCCACAATCAATTGAGCGGGATATGCACCCAGCGTCTCTGCCGGGAGGACTCCATGCATGCGTCGACGATCTGGCAGATATGGTGGCCGGTATCGAATGTCGGCCACATCGGTTTGTTTGCGACAATCGATCGGATCACCTCCGCCACCTCGATGATCTTGCTTTCATTATAGCCAATGCCGAAATTCGGCAGCGGAAGGAAGGCCCTGAAGGTGGGGTTCTCAGGACCGACGTCGATCTCGCGAAATCCCCGGCGTCCCGTGCTGTCGTCGTTGGAGTAAAAACGCAGCCGGTTAATCTCGTCATAGGTATAGGCGATGCTGCCCTTCGTTCCGTAGATTTCATAGGTCTGCATGAATTTGCGGCCGGTGGCAACGCGGCTGAAGTCGACGATGCCGGCGGCGCCGTTTTCGAACCGGCACAGCAGGTTCGTCGCGTCGGGATTGGTGATATCGGCCCAGGCCTCGTTGCCTGACAGTTTCACCTGCTCCCCATAGGCAAGCCCCTCGACGATCGGCCGGCGCGTGGTGACGATGAGATTGTCGGCGATCAGGGAGCTGACGCGGCCAACGAGGAAATCCATGAAACTGAAGATGTGCGAACCGGTGTCGCCGACGATCCCGGTCGGCGCGAGCTTGCCATCGGCACGCCACATGTAGGGCGCTGTGGGATCCCCATACATGTCGACATGCTGGCAGCCGCGAAACAGCTTTATCTCGCCGATTTCACCGGATTCGATAATCTCTTTCGCCAAATCATGAACGGGGTTTCGGGGAAACGCGTGTCCGACACGTGTAATGACCCCCTTCTCTTTAGCGATCTCGGCCAGCTCCCGCGCTTCATCGGCGGTGTTTGCCAGCGGCTTCTCGCAATAGACATGTTTGCCGGCCAGCAGCGCGGCCTTGGCCACCGGATAGTGAAGATGGTCGGGCAGACAGATATCGATCAGATCGACTTCGGGATCGGTGACCGCCAGCTTCCAATCCTGGTAGATCCTGGCCCCCGGCGCCCTGTTGCCGATATCGTGCGCTACGTCAGGGTTGCTGTCGACAAGCGCCACGATCCGCGCCGTTCCGTCCGACACGCCGAAGAAATGCTGAAAGGTCTGATAGGCCATCGTGTGGACCTTTCCCATCCAGCCCGAGGCGCCAAGCACTGCAACTTTCACTTCAGACATTGTCGTTACTCCTTAGCGGATCTCGGCGCGGGCCCGCGGCCTCGTATCATTGCGCTCATGGGCGAAGATCGCCGACGGCAGCGCAGGCAGGCCCCGAATGAGGTCCGATCCTTTTTCGCCGACCATGATCGTCGGCGCGTTGGTGTTGCATGACGGCACGCGCGGCATGACTGAGGAATCGCAGACCCTGAGGCCTTCCAGGCCGTGGACCTTGAGATCGAGCCCGACAACCGCGTCGGACCCGGTTCCCATCTTGCAGGTGCCCACCGGATGATGGTCGGTCTTGGCATTGGCGCAGCCATAGTCGAAAAGCTGCTCGTCGGTCACGACCTTCGGCCCGGGAAGCCTTTCGGCCATAACATAGGGTTTCAGCGCCGCCTGCTGCATGATTTCGCGGGCGATCTTGAGCCCCTCCAGCGACATCCTCCTGTCGTGAGAATCGGACCAGTAGTTGGGATCGATCAAGGGAGCCGCAGCGGGATCGGCGGATGAGAGACGCACCGTCCCTCGCGAGCGCGGATGCAGATAGGCCGAGTTGAGCGTGACCCCGGCGTTCTTGAGCCGCTCGACGCCTGCTTCAATGCCAGAACCGAGGCCGAGGTGGAACTGGATATCGGGAGACCGTGCGTCGGGATCGGCATACCAGAAGCCGCCAGTCTCGAAGAGCGACGAGGCGACCGGACCGGTGCGGAAGAGAACATATTGAATTCCGGCCCACAGTGTCCGGTGGAGCTTCGCGACGCCGTCATAGGTGTGATCGCCGGTGCATTCGGCGATAACGAAGAGATCGAGATGGTCCTGAAGATTGCCGCCGACGCCGGGCAGATCGTGGAGGGGCCTGACGCCGACCGAGGTCAAATGGTCGGCCGGCCCTATCCCGGACTGCAACAGGAGCTTCGGCGATCCGATCGCGCCTGACGAGACGAGGACTTCGCGTTCAGCCCGCACGACCTCCAGACCGTGTCCGGTCGCGATTTCGACGCCGACGGCGCGGCCCGCCTCCAGGATGATGCGCACGACGCGCGCGCCCGTCCGGATCATCAGATTCTTTCGGTTTTTGATTGGCGAGAGATAGGCAAACGATGCCGATGACCGGCGGCGGTTGCGCTGGGTGAGCTGATAGAATCCGACGCCGGCCTGCTGGCGGCCGTTGAAGTCGTGATTATAGGGTATGCCGAGCTCCTGACCCGCGCGAATATAGGCGTCGCAGATCGGCAACGGTGCAGCCGGCATGGAGACACCCAGCGGACCGCCGTAGGCGTGGTAGTCGTCTGCGAAACGTTGATTGTCCTCAGCACGTTTGAAATAGGGCAGGATCGAACGGTAGTCCCAGCCCTCGCAGCCGTCTTCACTGGCCCAGAGATCATAATCGGCCGCGTTTCCGCGGGTGTAGAGCTGCGCATTGATCGACGAGCCGCCGCCGATGATCTTTGCCTGGGTATAGCGAAGCACTCTGTCCTTCATGTGCTTTTGGGGAACGGTTTCCCATCCCCAACTAGCGACGCCCTTGGTCATCTTGGCGAAACCGGCGGGCATGTGGAAAAGGGGATTCCAGTCGCCTCCGCCCGCCTCCAGAAGCAGTACCTTGACATCGGGATCTTCGCTGAGGCGGCTTGCAAGAACGCAGCCCGCAGGACCGGCACCGGTGATGATATAATCGAATCCCATTTTACTGTCCTATTTGAAGCCGGCGCGCATTAATGGATCTGCCTGTGTCTGCAAATCCGTCGATGCGATGTGATGGGCAACTCTGAGCGCTTGACTGGCGACGGTGAGCGCGGGATTGACCGCAGCCGATGTGGGGAGAAAACCGGCGTCGACGACGAAAAGATTGCCGTGATCGTAGGACCGGCAGTATGGATCCAGTGGTGCTGTTGCCGGGTCGTTTCCGATGCGGATCGTTCCGCACTGATGGGACGGCGTGCGTTTGTCGAAGGGTCTGGATAGCACGATCGGAAAACCGATCGACCGCAGGATCGCCTTCAGCTTGGCGACAAGCGCAAGATGCGCGTCCCAGTTGGTCCTCTGCCATTTAAGAATGATCCGATCACCGTCGACCATCACGCGGCTTTCGGGATTCGGAACGTCCTCGCTCATCGCATAGAAGTCGATGGCATGGTCCGTCATGAAACGCAGAAGCCATTCCGGCGCCTGCGGCAGAGAGCCTTTGAGGACCTTTTCGGAAATACGGCCCAGCAACTGCACATTTCCGAGCGGCGGTCCGTCCTCCCCGTCCGAGAGATAGAAGTCGTTGAAGGCGAAGGTCTTCTGGTAGACGGCGGTGTTCCTGAAGCGCGGCGAGAGCGCTATCACGGCCGAGGCGTTGTGGTTCATGAAGTTGCGGCCCACCTGATCGGAAGAGTTGGCGAGCCCCTTCGGGAAGCGGTCGTTCTTCGAACGGAGCAAAAGCACGGATGACTGGACCGCACCGGCGGAAAGAATGACGATCCTGGGCGAGACGGTCAGCGTCTGTCCGTCCTTGACATAGGTGATCCGGTCGATCCGGCTCCCCGCCCCCGTCTCGAGCCGTATCACCCGTGCATTGGTCTCGAGGCGCACGTTGTCGTGTTTCAGCGCCACCGCGAGCGCTGCGGTCTCGGCATCCATCTTGCCGTCCTGCGAATTCGGATGCGCATCCCAGGGCGTGCGTGCCTTGGAGAGCCAGGCATCGAGATCCAGGCCGAGCGGCAGCGAAAACGGATGCAGGCCTTTCGCCTTGAGGCGTGCCCTGACGTCGGCGACCGGCGCCTCATCGGGCACGGGCGGGAATTCGTAGGCAACCGAGTGATGCGGTTCGGTCGGATCTTCGCCAAGACTGCCGCGAACCTGATACATCAGCTCCGCCTTCGAATACCAGGGCTCCAGCTCTTCATAGGGAAAGGGCCACGCCGGCGACACGCCTTCCCGATGTTCGATGACGTCGAAATCCTCTTTGCGGTAGCGTGAGAGGACGGCGCCGTAGAATTTCGAGTTGCCGCCGACATTGTAATAGTTGCCGGGGTTGAAGCCCCTGCCGTTCGCTTCGTACCACGTCTCATTCGGCCGGAAATGGCCACGCTGGAAGATGGCGCGCTGGTCGCGATTGACGGGAAGATCAGCAATATGATCGCCGGCTTCGAGGACCAATATCTGCGCACCTGATACAGCCAGGCCGGCAGCGACGGTGGCGCCGCCGACGCCCGAGCCGATGATGACGATGTCTGGTGAACCGCTCATGTCAACACCTTGCCATCACGCGATCCGCGCTTGCGTTTCCGGATCGAAGAAGACAGCCTTGTCGAGATTGAAGGCGAGGCGTGTGTGCTGGCCGGGCGCGATGCCGGCATCGGCGCGCAGGCGCGCGACGACTTCCTTGCCGCCGAGCTTGGTGACGGCGAAGGTGTCGGAGCCGGCCGGTTCGACAACCTCGATCAGGCAGTCGCCTTCGGTGAGCGAGCGGGCATTGCGGTCGGCGCCATCGGGATCGGTCAGCGCCTCCGGGCGGATGCCGAAGATCACCTGCCGGCCGGCATAGGAGGAAAGGCCGTTGGCGGTTGTCGTGACGGGAAGTCTGAGCGGGCCGGCGTTCGGCCGCTCGAGCGAGACGGCAAGGCCGCCGGCGCCGTTCTCGACCGAGGCCTTCACCAGGTTCATCGCCGGCGAGCCCATGAAGTCGGCGACGAACATGTTGGCGGGATTGTTGTAGATCTCCGCCGGCGTGCCGAACTGCTGGACGATGCCGTCCTTCATCACGGCGATCCGGGTGGCGAGCGTCATCGCCTCGATCTGGTCGTGGGTGACATAGACGATGGTCTTGCCGGTCGCCTGATGCAGCCGCTTGATCTCGATGCGCATGTCGACGCGCAGTTTCGCGTCGAGGTTGGAGAGCGGCTCGTCGAACAGGAAGAGCTTGGGATCGCGCACCAGCGCCCGGCCCATGGCGACGCGCTGGCGCTGGCCACCCGACAGCTGGCTCGGCTTGCGGTCGAGCAGATGGCCGATCTGCAGCACCTTGGCGACCTTGTCGATCGCCTGCTTGCGCTCCTCCGGCGGCACGCCGCGCATCTCCATGCCGAAGGCGATGTTGCCCGCCACCGTCATGTTCGGATAGAGCGCATAGGACTGGAACACCATGGCGATGTCGCGCTTGGAGGGATGCAGGCCGTTGACGGCGCGCCCGTCGATGCGGATATCGCCCGACGTGATCGTCTCCAGCCCGGCAATGGTGTTGAGCAGGGTCGACTTGCCGCAGCCGGACGGGCCGACCAGCACGAGAAAGCCGCCCTTTTCGAGTTCGAGATCGATCCCCTTGAGGATGTCGACGGCGCCGAAGCGCTTTCTGAGGCCGGAGATTTCCAGGAAAGCCATGGGTTACCCTTTGACTGCGCCCGCCATCAAACCG
>NZ_JBOBHU010000025.1:0-89376 GCF_050587665.1 Rhizobium sp. Nf11,1
CTGGCTGCCGACCGGCGTCGTGCACCGTGTCGGCTCGCCACTCGGCGCCGTGTTCCGCAGTCTGTGGATTGCCGATGAAGCCGGGGCGAACCTACCGAAAGTCCCGACGATCTTCATGATGTCGCCATTGCTCCAAGCTTTGATCATCGAGGCCACGGAATTGGAGGGGCAGGAAGACCGCGACGGCTATTCGAGCCGGGTGACGACACTCATTCTCGACCAGTTTGTGCGGGTACAGCCCTGCCTTCGGCTTTGCCCTGGCAAAAACGCGGCTTTGACGAAGTTGTGCGAGGCGCTCTATCTCGATCCGACCGATGACTTAAGCCCCGAGGAATGGAGCGAGATGCTGAACATGTCGCCGCGAACATTGGCCCGCGGCTTCAACACGGAATTGGGCATGAGCCTGCGCTGGTGGCGCCGGCGCCTGCGGCTCTTCCGGTCGATCGAGCTTTTGGGGGGCGGCCTGGGTGGGACCCAGGTCGCCATGGAACTTCGTTACGGTTCTACCTCCGCCTTCGCCTTTGCTTTCCGCAACGAGATGGGCAGCAGCCCGCAGGTCTACATGCGCAGGCATCTCACCGACGACAACTCGCCGCCCAATAGTGCCCCGCGCAACGCTCATGGCTAGCGACCACGCCGTGGAATTCGCCGATCGACGCCATCAGACTGGCCGATCGAAGGCACGGATTTCCGGGAGGTTTCCGTCGAAACGCTCGACCTGGACATTGGTTAGTTGGCCCGTACCGCCCTGCGCCAAGGCCGAAGTCCCAATATCCCGCGTGAGCACATTCGGATTGCCGTGCACGCAGAGCGACTTTTCCTCATTCGGATCGGCCGGGTCGTACCATGCGCCTGTCGCAAGCTGGATGACGCCGGGCCGAACGCTGTCCGAAAGTGTGATCCCGGCAAGGCACGCGCCGCGCTCATTCGACAACTTGATGATATCACCCTCGCAGATGCCGCGCCCCGCCGCATCTTCGGGATTCATGGTCGCAACCTCGCGGCCCCGGTGCTTCGACGCGACACTATGGCCACCAAAGTCGAGCTGGCTGTGCAGCCGTGTCTTCGGCTGGTTGGCGATCAGCACGAACGGTGTCTTCTCGGTCGGAAGATAGACGGAGCCGAGCCAGGTGGGATGGCCAGGACAATCGGCCTCTCCAAAGCTCGCGATCCGCTCCGAATAGATCTGCAGCTTGCCGCTTGGTGTCGGGAGCGGATGAGCGTCGGGATCATTGCGGAAGGCACGTAGATAACCGCCGTCATCCGGCTGCTGCGGCATAAGCAGCCCCTCGCCGGCCCAGAATTCCTCAAAGCTTGGCGCGGGCAGCCCCTTCTCCACAAGCCCGGCGCGGGTCTCTTCATAAAGATGCTCGAGCCATTGCCGGACGCTCCGCCCCTCCGTGAAAGCCTCGCGCGCGCCAAGCCGCTCGGCGAGGTCCGCGAAGATCGCGTAGTCGTCACGCGCTTCGCCATAAGGGGACACGATGGGATGCATCGGCACAAGCAGCGGGTCGTTGGAGTTTGCGCCGATGTCCTCGCGCTCAAGCGTCATCGTACAGGGCAGGACGACGTCGGCATGGCGCGCGGTCGCCGTCCAGGCAAGCTCGTGCACGACCAGCGTATCGAGCCGGGCGAAGGCCTTGCGCAACCGGTTGAGATCCTGGTGATGATGGAAGGGGTTGCCGCCGGCCCAATAGACCAGCTTGATCTTGGGATAAGTCCGGGTTTCGCCGTTGAAGCGATAGGTCTCGCCGGGATGAAGCAGCATGTCGGCGATGCGCGCGACCGGAATGAAATCGCTGACCCCGTTGCTGCCCTGCGACAGCGTCGGGATCGGCACCGCATTGTAACGCCGCCCGTAATAGGCGACCGCGCCGAGCGCATAGCCATAGCCGCCGCCAGGCAATCCAATCTGTCCCAATGCGGCGGCAAGCACCATGCCCATCCAGACCGGCTGTTCGCCGTGCTCGGCGCGCTGCAGGGAATGCGAGACGACGATCAGCGCACGCTTGCCGGCAAGTCGCCTTGCAAGCACGATGATCCCGTCGGCGGAAACACCCGTAAGCGTAGCCGCCCATTCCGCATCCTTCGGCTGGCCGTCCGCCTCACCCAGGAGGTAGCGCTCGAAAATCGGCCAGCCAGAGGTGTAACGGTCGAGGAAGGCGCGATCGTGGTTGCCTTCGACGACAAGCGTGTGGACGATCGCCATCATCAACGCGGTGTCGCTGCCCGGCATGCAGGAGACCCATTCTGCATTCGCCTCCTCCGGCAGATCGGAGCGCAACGGGCTGACCAGCACGAAATTGCAGCCACGGTCGGCCGCGCTCTTCATGGCGGAGCGCTCGACATGCTTGCTGACGCTGCCGCCCGCGACCATCGCGTTCTTCAGCGCCATGCCGCCGAACGCGACGACGATGTCGGTGTGCTTGGCGATCTGCTCCCAGGAGACGTTGCGCTTGGTAAGCCCCTCGTGGTCACCGATGATATGTGGAATCAGAACCTGCGAGGCGCCGGAGGAATAGCTGGTCACCGAGCGCACATAGCCGCCGCAGGCGACATTGAGAAAGCGGTGGATCTGGCTCTGGGCATGGTGGAAGCGGCCGGCGCTCGACCAGCCGTAGGAGCCGCCGAAAATTGCGCCCACGCCGCCACGGACCCGGATGAGCTCTTGGCCGAGGAGATCAAGCGCCGTCTCCCACGAAACCGG
Organism: Rhizobium sp. Nf11,1; assembly: GCF_050587665.1. Classification (NCBI taxonomy): domain Bacteria; kingdom Pseudomonadati; phylum Pseudomonadota; class Alphaproteobacteria; order Hyphomicrobiales; family Rhizobiaceae; genus Rhizobium; species Rhizobium sp. Nf11,1. The sequence goes on from NZ_JBOBHU010000025.1 coordinate 2,708, forward strand.
AATAAACTCCTCGCGCCCGCGGCGATCATCCGGACTTGGGCCGTTCTCCAGCCACCCTTTGCGCACCATCGGCTGGGCAATGCGGGCGCGGTGGCGGAGTGCTTTGGGAAAATTCTGGATGATCTCGTTCGGGTCGGGATCATCGGGATACGGCCGGATTTCGAGCCGGTCATCGATCATCCGAGCCGAGAACACGCCCCAATGCGAGGTGTGCGGACGAAAGCGGCTCTCGGCGTCTGGGTGTTGGTCGGCAGCGTCTGGTTCGAGCATCATAGAACCTTTCGTCGGGTCCGGACTCTTTGCGGGTGGAGCGATACACAGAATCCTAGCGCAACCAACATTGGCTGTATCTCGAACAATTGATATTTGATCTAGTACTACAGTTGCGTTTGATGCCTTGCTTTGTAGTGAGAAAGCATTGCGGATGCTTGATGCCTGCGTCGCCAGAGTGACCATGCCAAGATGAGGCGAACTCTAATCGGGGGCTGTAGCAGGAGGCGTTTGATCAGATAGCGGATCTCTGCGACGCTGGGCACGAAGGCCATGGTGTTGGTCAGGCGGCGATTGGCGGGTTTGGACTCGTTTCGTTCGGTTTGCCAGCAGCGGTGCGGCGTAGATCGGCGCCGAGTTTGGCGAGGAATGCAGCGGCTGCCATGACGAGCGTCATGTGCCGCTTCCAAGCATGCCAGGATCGCGCTTCGCAATGATCCAGGCCGAGATCGTCCTTCGCACGCTGGAAGCATTCTTCCACGGTCCAACGCAGCCCGGCAGCGCCCGCCAATTCGCTCAATTCGGTACCGGCGGGCGCAAAGACAAAGTAATAGGCGCGCGCATCGGGTTCGCGTCGGCTGCGCCGGATCAGAAGCCAGCGCTCCCATTGTGGATCCGGGCGAGAGCTGAGAGGAATACGGGCCCAATCATAAAGCCGAAGACCCTTGGCACCTTCGCCTGCTGCATGGCTCTGCCAAACCTCCGGTTTCAACTCATCAGCCATCGTTTCGGGATCGGTCTGCTCGATCCCTTGCTCACGCACAAAGCGCAGGCAATGATTGGAGCGCACTGCCAGAACATAAGGCTGGCCACGGCTTTCCAGCATCCGGCGCAGCTTGGAATCCGAACCATAAAGCGCATCCGCCAATACCCAGGCACAAGGCACGCCGGCATCCAGCGCATCGGCAATGAGCTTGGCTGCAATGGCCGGTTTGGTCGCGAAGGCTTGGGACTGGGGGACGTGAGCCGAAGCACGGCGGGCTTCATCCTCGGCCCACTCCTTCGGTAGATAAAGTTGCCGATCGATCAGGGTCTGACCGTAGCGGCTTGCATAGGCAAGGAAAACACCGATCTGACAGTTCTCGATCCGGCCGGCCGTGCCGGAATATTGTCGTGCGACACCGACTGAATGGGCGCCTTTCTTCAGGAAGCCGGTCTCATCGACCACAAGAACGCCGTCCGCGTCACCGAGAGACTCTATTGCATAAGCGCGAACCGTATCGCGCAATGCGTCAGCATCCCAATGGCTGCGCCCCAGCAGCGATTGCATCCGATAAGGGCGCTCCAGTCCTGCCTGTTCCGCCATCAGCCAGCCAGTCTTGCGCTCTACTCCCGACAACAACCCATCCAGAAAGGCACCGCACGATGCGCGCAATTCTCGGCGACCAAAGACCGAGCCCAACCGCACCTTCAAGGCATCGAGCTCACGATGCCACGCCAGAACCGACCCGGACCAACCCGCAACCGACATTGAACTTCCCTCCCGCCAAATGCGGGAAGTGAATCATGATTTCCGGTAAACCGCAACTGTAGTACTAGAATATCTGCCAAGTTTTTTTCCGGATGATCGCTGCCGACCACCTGACTACGCGCCAATGACCTTTTTCCACTCGTGGATTTTGACCGTGCCGAACAGGCCCGTCTCGCGTAGGATACCGCAAACTCCACGCCTTAGCAGACTAGAGGGACGTATGCTCGACCATAGACCGGGTTGCGTCCTGCCCGGGACAAAATCAACTGTTTTAGTGCAAATCATGCGTAAACCTCGCAGTTGATGGGATTTGAACTAATCACCCGGCTATTCTCCGTAAGTGGCATAGGAGACGTCCGGGAATCGGAATTCACACTGAAGCGTAGGCGCCCGGCGCGAAGAGGCGACGGAGCCGCATCGCCGCACTCAAAAACTGCTAGGTGGCAGCACTCAGGAGACGCCAAATCGCTTGAGCATCGTTCGCAGCCGCAGGTTTTCCTGGCGGAGTTGCTCTATCAGCAGTGTCTTGAGGTATTGGTTATCCGCATCAAGTGCGGCCAAGTCATCAACTGGTCCTTCGACGAAAGCGACGGCCGATCCCTTGCGACGCTCGTCGCTTGCGCTATCGACGTGATTTCCTGAGCGGCTCTCGCCAATGCGCGCTGACGCTTTCCGAGCCTTCCTTTTAGTCGAATGCATTTTCGATTGCGACAGCGGGCCGGCGTGATCGTGATGGTTTTGCGGTGGATTGAGTGGCGCTGGTTCGACCAAAGAACCGACGAGCTGGGACTGATTGCTGGTGCCATGGCCCAGATCGAGCTGATTCGCTGGGTCCTGGTCCTGCGCCACTTCGTCGGATTGGGCGATAGTGTCTAGCCGCAGCTTGGCTTGGAACAGGTGCGGCGCTTCCGTCTCGGCCTGACGGACGAAAGCCTTGAGATCGGTGTTTCCCCAGATCGAATCCGTTTGCGTTGTCGATCGCCGGCGACCTGACTTGAATTCGACGACGAACTTTCGCTGTGGTGTTTTCATATGCTAAACCTCTAAACCTAAACCAAGCTCAAGAAACGTCGAACCGTTTCAGCATTTTCTTGAGCTGGGCGTTCTGCAGCTGAAGCTTCCGAGCGAGCTCACTTCTCAGCTTTTTGATGTCCTCATCAAGGCTTACCACGTCATCGATGAACGCATCGCGAGCTGATGACGGGGACACGCTTTGACCTTCATGCTTGGCGGCAGCTCCCCGCGCGGTTATGCTTGCCTGGAGTTCCTTCGTCCGTTCACGGCGGCTGGGCGGAGATCCTTTCCGAGCCTTAATGCTTGTCTCGTTTGGCACGAGGGCGGCATCTGAATGAAGAGCTTCGCTTGGTGCGGGTGTCCACGCATCGTCACCATCGACCGACGGCGCCGAAGCTTGCATGGCTTCACCACTGCCTTGCTTTTCAGTCAATGGCGATGCCACTTGCTCGACCGGAGCAGCCTCGTTGTAATCCACAGAGGCGGAGACGTCGGTCGACGGAGGTGCCGGCGTCTGCTCCGCCTCGTGATCGAGAGCCGCGGGATCGGTATCATGCCCAATGGAGCTCTCCGGCCCCTTTGCCGCTCGTCGCCGTGACGTCAATTCGGCGAGGAATTTCCACGGTGTTTTCATGGGCATTTCCCCTCGATTAAATCAGGTTGGATGATGCGGCAGCGGCCCTATCCCACTCGCAGGTCGGCCCGGCACGACGAGGCGCCCGGCGGCCGTTTTTTCTGCTGAAGATACGGTGGCTAAGCCGCTTTGGCGGCCGACTTACATGTTGGAGTGCTGATCAATCAAGCCCGAGCCGTTTGCGCAGGTCGGTATTTTCATGGCGCAGCTTTTCCGCCAGCAATTTGCGCAAGCGCTTGTTCTCTTCTTCAAGCTGAAGCAGATCTTCCAGCTCATCGACTGCGGGTGCGGGTGCGGATGTCTTTGCCGTTTGCTCGGCAGGCTTGGGGATCTTATTTCTTCCTCTCCCCCTGGCGGTGCTCTTGGCATCGGAAGGTTTCGCTTCCATCGACCTCGGCTTTCTTCCCCTGCCCCGTCCAGCAGGTTTTGCCGCACCTGCCGCCGGTTCGGTCACCGCCTCGGTCGCGGCAGAAGCCGGGTCGGCAGCTTGCTTTTGACGACGCGGCGCACGCTTCTTCTTAAGGTCAGCCTTTATCGGTGCATCCGGTTCCGCGGCCCCGGCAGCGGCCCCCGTATTATTCTCTTCAGCCATCAGACATCTCCTCTATAGCTAAGTCACTTTTCGACCGAGTGAAGGATGGAGTCAACAAAGGTATCGCGAGCGTAGATATCGAATCGATAACGCCTGACCCCGTAGCCTGCGGACCCTAACTCTTTTGGCTAACTTTTCGCGGGTCATGCATGCGTTCTACTATGCTGGCGGGAAATCTGGAGGGGGCATGCGCTATCGCCTCGTTTGGCAAGCAACACGATCTTAAAGCGGCCGCCCTCGCAGCCTTTGCCGATCATCCCAGCTTTCCGACGGCGCGCAAAGCGTCGTATGGTCGGCAGCCGCATCGAGCGCGAAGACCTCTGGAATGTATTCCCAGTAACGAATGCCTTTGCCGTCACACCCATCTCCTACCAGGAGATCATTGCGATCGCTTGTCGCGTTGGCCTCGACCAAGAACTTTGGAACGGCCTTTCTGCGTGGATCGATCGAAAGATCGCAATAACAGCATCGCGAAAATTGGAACTCCACGAGGTTTGAAATGGATGCTGATATCTGGGATCGAGCGTTCTATGAAGACGGCGAATGGGTTTCCTGGTCCGAAGTAGAAGAACGGCTTCGATACCATGAGTGGCGCGCCAAATATCCGAATGCAGACACATCGTTGATTCCGTATTTTGAGGAGCTCCTGTCGCTGGCAGAAAGCTATCACCTTCAGACAGGTCGTCATCTCAATGTGTACGGAGACATAGGAGAACTCTTCGGCGCCATCACCTTCGGAATAAAGCTGAACAACTCGTACGCGCAGGGTGCTGACGGTCGGCTTGGCAACGACCATGTTGAGATCAAAACCATCACGCCGTTCAAATCCAAAGACGAGGTTTTCGTGAAGGTATCTGGCAACTTCAGCAAGCTTCTCGTCGTGAAGATCAACGCCGACTTCGAAGCCTCATCCCGGATGGTTGATCGCAAGAAGCTTCCCAAGACAGCGAAATCTCTCCTGAGGATAAAATGGAGCGATCTTCCTAACGCCAAGTGAGGTTCGTGCACTCCCCTCAGAGGACGAGACGGTCGACCCGCTGTAGTCATTTGACCATCGGGTAATTTCCACAATGCGTGCAGTTGAAGGGATTCGAACCAAGAGCCATCAAGTTCGAATAAAATCCCATTGTAAAAGCTCGCTTTCCCGGCTCGCGCCCGCGCCTGTTGGTTTCCGGCAGGCTGGCTCGAATGAGATCGCGAACGTTGCCTTACCTGCTTCAGCACGGTTGTCCCAGAAGTCCGCTTGAGTCCAAACGTCTCCGGCCTGAACGAGCGCTGCGTCTGGAAATAAATCCTGATTCTGGATCAAGGGGTTGCCCTCAAAAGCCCGGAAACGGATGGATTTTTTGCCCTTCCCTTGTTGCATTCTTAACGAGATTGAGCCATATCCTACGTCAACAACACCCGCCACGCCTCGGACGGAACTTAGGTTTCGGAACTGCGCACCCCGGCGGGTTTTCCTTTTCTAGGACTTCGAATCTGCTTATGAAATGGCATGAAGTTCGAAAAACCTTCCGTCTCCATCGCTGACCAAATTACGCTGCTTGAAGCGAGGGGAATGGCCGTTCCCGATCGCGCCCATACAGCTCATTGCCTCCAGCATATAAGCTACTACCGTCTGCGTGCCTACTGGCTTCCGTTTGAAGATGCGACGCCGCCAAATGGCGAACATCGATTCAAGAATGGAACCACGTTCGACAATGTGTTGGACCTATACATCTTCGACAGACGGCTCCGATTGCTCGTGATGGATGCTATCGAAAGAATTGAAGTTTCTCTGCGAGGTAGTTGGGCGCATCATCTCGCAATCAAATATGGGCCACACGGCTACCTCGAGCCAGCGCTTTACAATCGCGCCGATCGTTACGCTCAAGCGTTCGCCAAGCTGATTGAAGATCTCAACAGGTCGAAAGACACTTTCATCGTTCATTACAGAAACAAATACGATGATCCGGAACATCCCCCTATATGGATGACGGCAGAGGTTGTTTCACTGGGTCAGCTCTCGATGTGGTACAGTAATTTGAAAAGCCGCGCCGACCGCCAAGCCATTGCGAAAACGTATGGACTTGACGAAACGGTTTTGGTTTCGCTCGCTCATCACCTTACTTACATACGCAACATCTGTGCACATCACGGCCGCCTTTGGAACAAACAGATCACTGTGAAGATGATCGTGCCAAAGTCGCCTGCCAGCCTGAAGTTGGCCATGAATCAGAATGTTCAAGGCCGTCTATATAATACGGTGGCGGTTCTCGGTTATCTAATAGGTATCGTAGCGCCCGGAAACCAATGGCGTCAGCATCTCTTAGAATTGATGAATTCCTGCTCACTCGCAGATGAAAATGCCATGGGCTTTCCCCAGAACTGGAAAAATCTTTCCGCATGGAATTAGATTTCGAAGAAGGTGAACGGATACGAACCCAGCGTCCTATATTGCGTGGAGCCTCCAGGTTCGCTAATCACGTCATTTCCGAGACTTGCGAGAGCGTTGACTTATTCTTCTCTGATCCCCGGGAAGACTGGAGAACTAGCGAAGCTTTGCACCTGATGCCGCCAGTCTTGAAGATTTTCCGTGATCGCTCTGAGCCTGACCCTGTTCTCGCTTCTACCCACGATCGAAGTTACAGGCTGCTCCGAGCTATACGGCGTCCGGTCGGTCTGCGGGTTTCCAAGTCGGAACTATCGCTCGCATTTAGCCGCCTCAGCGATTCTTTTTACGCAAGCGACCGCGTTTGCGCAGACAGCAGGAGGACGGCGTAAAGCCGCGCTTGACCATCAGCGCTGCCAGCAGTTCAGACTGGGCTCCGGTTCAAAGGACAAGTAAAACAGCCGTGCGGAGAGCGTAACAAGGCCGCCCCTCCTCTTTGATAATCTTTTCGAGCGAAAAAATCTAACATTTGATCTTCGGAACGTGAAGTTGCATCTTGAGCATCGCAACCGAGGAACCTAGACAAGCTACGCCTGCGCAAATCATCGAATCACAAAGCATAACGCGCTCGCACAACTGACTGCAGTTTCCGATCCAAGAGGCCGAAATTGGACAGTACGAATGCTCACAGCGCAGACGCCTCCGCCCTGGGGTTTCTTTTTCAGGCCCAGTACGCTCTCCTAAGGCTTTGGAACGAGACAAGCTTCGAAGCTGTCGTCTATCTCGAAACACTCGACGACGTCGTTCTCGAAGCTAATGGTCAAACGATCCTCGAACAGCTCAAACATTCCCTTTCGGCAAAGCCGGATGCCATAACCGTGGCTAGCGTCAACGTCTGGAAGACCTTGAAAGCCTGGATCGACGTGCTTCCCAGTCTGGATCTGCCCAAGACATTGCTGCACCTTGTCACGGTGGCGGACATCTCGCCAACCTCTCCGCTAAAGGTCCTTCTCGACGAGACTGAAGACCGAGACGACCTTCTGGCCGCTCTTCAGGATGAGGCCAGACGCGTCATCCGAGAAAGGGCGGAGGCTGACGCGAAGGGCGTCAAGCCGCTGCCGCATGCAAAGCGGGCGCCGGGTTGCGAAGCATTCCTGAAGCTCTCCGAAAACTTACAGGCCGAAATCCTTTCAAGAGTCCGGATAAAGCCCGGCCAACAGAACATCCGGCACATCGAGGACGAGCTCGCGAAAAGGCTGACGTCCGTGCTCGCGAAGGACCAGTCCCATGTGGCGGCGCTGATGGTGGAATGGTGGAATCGCCAGATCATCCATGCGCACTGCGGAAAGCGCGACAAGGCTATCCACCGCTTCGAACTGGTGAAGCGACACATGGAGATCGTTGCCGACATCGAACACGACAACCTTGTGGACTATTTCGCTGCGGATCTTCCGCCCGACACCTACCGCTCGCATCACATGGTGGAGAACCAGATAAGTCTGGTGGGCGGCACCGAATCGTGGCTTCAGCGAGCCGTTACGAACGAATGGCGAGCTCGCGAATCCCGCTCGCGATGGTCCACCGAAAACCCATCCTGGCGGGAGAGGATCTCCAAGTATGACGACCGGCTTGCGGAGGAGTGGTCTTACAAGCACGTTGACATGTGCGAAGAATGCGGCGGACAATCCGAGGAAGTAAAGAAGACGAAGGGACGCGAACTCCTTAGATGGAGCTTCTACGATGCGCCGGACAAAATCGAGCCCATTGCGTCGAGCGTCACCACGCCCAGCTATATCAGAGGCACGTACCATGTCCTTTCGATCGATGGACGGGTTGGCTGGCATCCTGACTATCTCGCGCTGCTGGGATTCAAGAAATGAATATCGCATACGATCTCTTCGCGGAGACGAATCCCGCCTTCGGCACGTTTGCTCTCGTTGGGTTTTGCCGAAAATACGAGGCAATTGCGGGAAGATCGCCTGAACTCGCCCTGGCGTACCTCGCCCTGCCCATCGCGCTGTCCGATGATCTGGAAACCTCCTTCGAGGAGACTGCCGCAACCACCGGCCTCCTGTCTTGGCTCAACCGATATCCCGACATCCGTCTGGATTTGGGCGCCCGGCTCGACGCCTCGAAGGACATCGTATCGGCCGCGGTGCGGTTCGGGCTTGGTGCAAGAGCGCTGTCGCTCGGACCAGACGGGACGATCGGGCTCGGCGGCCGCAGACCGTCGACGGCACCAGTCGCCGATCTTCCCGAGAGCCCAAAGCGTGCGGTTAGACGGGCGGAGCGCCTCGGCACCTGGATGGGCAAGGCGGGATCAGCAGGAACAATTTTCTCAGCATTCGGAGTGACGCCATGAACCGTTGGAACGTTCGTGAAATTGCTTTCTACGGGACTGGCGGAAGGCGCAGGACGCTCGAATTCGACGTTGACAAAGTCAACGTGATCACGGGGGCTTCGGGCACAGGCAAGTCCGCAATCATCGACGCTATCGACTATTGCCTCGGGTCGAAAGACTGTAAGCTCCCATTCTTCGTGCGAAACCACGCCGAGGCCGTCGCCATTCACTGGGCCCACGGCGAGAGCGACCTCATCGTCGGCAGAAAGATTCCGAAGGCCGGAAGCGGCACCAGCCAGATGTTCGTCAAGACAGGCCGTAACCTCGAGCTTCCGAAAACCTCCGAAGGACTCCAGGGTCCGACCAACCGTGACACCGCACGTGCGATGATCGAAAAGACGTTCGGGATACAAGATACTGACGACCCAGCGGCAGCCGCCAAGGGCGAGAAGGGCCGCGCGACAATTCGCGACGTACCGCCATACCTCTTCCTCTCGGGAGACGTGATCATCAGCCGCGCGACCTTGCTGCACGATCTGAACCGTCCGGAAAAGGCACGGGACATCAAGGCGACAATCCCCTACTTCCTCGGCGCCGTCGACCAGCCGAGCGTCCTCGCCGCTCGGACCCTGCGGCAGCTTGAGGCCGCCCTAGCAAAGATCGAACGCGAGGCCAAGGCACAGGAGCGGAGCCAGAGCCTCCTAACGCAACGCTCCATGGCGCTGTTGACCCAGGCGCAAGGCGTCGGTCTGGTGGCCGAACTGCCGTCAGCCGATGCGTCCGACGAAATCCTTCTCGATCAGCTTGCCGGCGTCGCAAGAAGCGGCGTCTCCTCGACCGACACGAGAGACTCGGAGGCTCGCGCGGCGCTGGAGGAAGAGCGTCGTGGGCTTGTTTCCGAGCTGCAGACCCTTCGCGGAAAGCGGCAGATGCTGAAGACGACGATCCGCGAGGCGACTGGCTACGAAACGGCGGTGTCCGGGCAGTCCCACAAGCTAAGGCTTATCGAGCATCTCAAGCTCGATGACGGGCGATGCCCCGTATGCGATGCAGAAAACAGCGCAGGCCAGGTGATGGCGGAGCAGATCCGAAACTCCTTGAGCATCGTGGCAAACGAAGTTCTTGCGGTCGACGTGATGCGCCCGCGTCTTGATAGCCATTCAGGACACATCGAGAACCTGATCGGGTCTAAGTACAACCGCCTGCGGGAGGTCGAGGCGCAGCTCAGCGGGCTTGTCCGGGTGGAGGAAGAGTCGGTGAAAACGGGGTCTCTTCTTCAGGAGAGGGCTCGGGTCGTAGGTCGCATCGACCAGTTCCTCGAAACGACAGCGAAAGATTTTCAGACAGCATCGACGGACACGACGTCGCTTGTATCCAAGATCGAGGAACTCAGGGATCAGGTCGATCCGCAAGCGCGGAGAGAGCGTCTTCGCGACGCAGAAAACATGGTGAGCGCCTTCGCGACCGAAATGCTTGCCGACCTTCCCACCGAAGTGCCGGCGACGGGCTCACGTGTCGTGTTCTCGTCCACCCTGAACCTTTCGCTAGTCGAGCCGTCCCGTAGGGCGGTACTCGCTATGGCTGAGATCGGATCTGACCAGAACTATCTGTCAATCCATCTCGCCCTTGCCTTCTCGCTTCAGAAGCTCTTCGAGACCATCAGTGCGCCCGTTCCCGGCCTTCTTGTGATCGACCAGATCAGCCGTCCCTATTACCCCAAGGGCGGGGACGAGAAACGGCTGCGAGAAATGGAAAAGGACGACGATCAGGTGGCGATGCAGAAGATCGTCCGATTTCTGTTCGATGAGACTGCACGCCAGACGGGGCTCCAGGTCATCCTCATCGAACACGCCTATATCGAGGAAGACCCGGAATATGTCGCAGCCGTGAAGGGCCGATGGACGAAGGCGTCGGGAGTAAAGCTTATTCCATCCGATTGGCCTCTCCGGAACTAATCGGATTGGCTCTCGGACGACCAGAGGTCAGGACCGCCGGATCATTTACTAGTCGTCTGGACCTCAGGCTCGCCAGAACGGTTCGTCAAGACGGTAGACTGTGCTGACTCGCACCCTGCAACTGTTGCGTCGAATGTCGCCATAATCGCCTCGATGAGCGTGGCGACCGACGAGACCACCGGTCCTTCGACCATAAGGCCGCATTCGAGATTTGCCATTTTTGATCGCGAGAGAAAATTTGCCGATCCGACATAGGCGTCGCTGCCGTCTGCAAGGACGATTTTCGAGTGAAAGGTTTCGTCAGTGTTGCCCCCGCCGTAGATCAAGATTTGCGTTGCCGCTGCACGAAGGGCAGCCTCGTCAACCCCGTACTTCGTGAGCTGCTCGGCAGATTGGAGGATCAGGACTCGCTCACGCGCCTGGGTGCTCGAAAACATGTCGAGCACCCAGGCGCAGCCTACCCGGTCGATGTATGGCGTCATGACGACCAAGCGATGCTGCGCCTTGCGAGCGAGATGTCTGAAGGCGTCCGCCGTCTCCGTCAGGGCAAGCAGCCTGGCGGCAGGCGTCGAGGCTAGCACGGTTTCAATCCTGCTGGGCGAAGGCGGCATCGTGACCACGAATCGGGCGCGACCTTCCTGCGCGAGGGATGATGCTGTCATTGATCGAGCTCCGGATCGAAATAGCCGACGATGTCCGGTGAATTGGCAACCTCCCACTCAGGCGCCGGCCCTCCCTTAAGCACCGAGCGCGACAGGAGCAAGTTGGATGAGCTACAAGACACCTCGCTAACCATGATGCATGCGGGGCAAGCCCCGCCCCTGCTGTCGCAAAGACTTCCCGAACCACAGCGAAGCATCCGGGGTTCGATCGACCTCCGGAGGAAGTCCATGGCGTGGTTGCGCCACATGGCAGAAATGTTGCCGAGATCCGGCGTCATCCCTTTCCGGAAGATCGTGAAGGCCATGTCCGCCGGGAAGACGTACTCGCCTATGCCGTCGCGGTCGAGGCCCGAAGCATCCGCGAGCGAATGGATGAGCTGATGCGAGAACGAGTGTAAAAGCATGTAGGCGAACGGCGCAAGCGTCCGCGGCATACCCTGCCTCTCCTTGTCCTTATAGTCGTCGAGAAACTGTCCGAAATCCTCGTACCGTTCCAGATATGCCTGAGGCAGGCCGACGTCGTCCGGCGGCATATCGACGACACCATTCCGCTTCAGCCATCTACGAATACGGTGCTTGTCCAGTTTGACATAAAGCGCCTCGTTCTTTTGCTGCGTCACATAGATCGGCCGCTGATGGTTTTTCATCTCGTCGAATGCTACCAGCCGGACCGGCATGGGCACGACCCTGTTATTGTGTTCCCGCTGATAGACCGGCGTTGGTGAGACCCGAGAAAAGCCAAAGCTGTATTCACAAATCGGAAGTCCTCTGATGAGGACCATCTGCTCGACACCTGTCTTGTCGAGGACGACCAGCACATCGTTACGGTACCTTGCCAGTTCCGCTGCGACGCCGGCGTTTTCGAACAGAGGGAGATCGGGATTGGTGACGTCCACCGCCGTGTAGCGGGGGCCGCGCATTCCGGCCTTTATGTGTTCTTCGACGAATGCCGCGTGCTCGATCGTCAGGCGGATAGGATCAAACTTCCTCGCCCAGTTCTCTCGCAGGCCGACCTTGTTGGCAATGGCGACGCTGGACAGCTCGCCGCGGCTTATTAGGCCGTCGGTAAACCACTTTTCGCGAAGACTATCCATGTCCGACTTCAAGCCGACTGCGTCCTGCCCCTTTTCCTGCCTCCTTCGATACAGGTTTCGAGTCGCAACGTAATCGTCCCACTCGTCCGATCTGCTCGCCGCCGCGACCGCGTTTTCGATCTCGGCATCCGACGGCTCCCGATATGGGATCGAATGGATCTCCGCCAGCCTACGCAGGAGATCTTCTTGTCGGCCCCGGCTCATCAGCTCGACGACAGTCGCTTCGCGGAGTTCGATGAAGCTCGCACGCTGCGGATAGAACGCGCTGCTGGCACGGTAGGAGACCGGTAGCATGTCGACCTCAACGTACTCGAACTTTCGTCCACCCTTCTGCTGATCAAGCTTCAACTTCAGCAAGACGTGCGGCTCTGCCTTCTTCAACTCACGCGTGGTCTCGCACTCTTCGCATTGGAACCGCCATTCACTAAAGACAGGCGGTTGGTTCTTGAGCTTGAACGTCGTCCACCCGCATGTGCAATTCTGAATTGGCTTCACGTCCTGCTTATCGTCGTCGAAGACGTAGTTGAAGGCGCTCAAAGGTTCGATGGTTCCGTACCAGTGAGCATATACGACGTCGACCTGGGACCATCGGGCGTCATGATCCTTGCATTTTTCCGGAAGGCCGCGCTTCGCTTGTTCTGCGACACTCTTGAATTCTCGCAGCGTCTTGCAGACGCCACACTGGTAGAGAAGCGGATAAGGCACGTATCCGACGACGGTCGGCTGGTTCATGGCGAACCTGGTCGGATCGATTGTCACGTCGCCAGTGCGGTGATCATAGAACGGATCGTCGAGTATGAACTCATCGGGTGCGTTCGGACATCCGTCACGCGCCCTATCACGCCAACTCTGAGCGAATTCCTTGATCCCTTCGAAGATCGTCTGGGTTACGTTCGCTGGCAGAGGGTTCGCAAACTCCTTGACGATTGGAACCGCCTTACAGATCCCCTTGCCGCCTTCCCACGTCATCAGCACGCCGGGTGCATAGCCCGTCGCGATCTGCGAACGCGAGCGGACCATCTTTGGCGGCGTTGCTCTGTTGGCGTCGCCGTCGTCGCCGAAGGAACCCTGTCGACCGTATCCACGCCCTTCGAACCTGCGTGTCCCCAAAGCCATTCTTACCCCTCCCCGCGATCGTCGGCGTCTGTCTCAGCACTGTCGCCACGTTGGCGACGGATCGCCTTCATCACCTTCGCCACGTCGGCCATGTCCACGTTCAATGAGCCGCCCTTGGCAGCGCGATGGAAGTCGGCTGCTGTTATGACGCCTGCCTCGTCGACGTCGCGCAGCGAGGTCATTGGCTTGCGCAGCCTTGCCGCCTGCTCCCAGTACTTCTGCAGCCTAAACTCTATGTCGAGACCACGCAGGCTGGTGCCGAGTTCCTGCGCGGCTCGGTCGGTCGAGGCATGGTAGAAGTTGCGGTACGGGGGACTACCGAAGCCTTCGGTGCCGCGTCCGTTCGCTCCCATCGCCTCGAGCATGAAGCCGCCAAGGTCGTTGGCAAAAGCCAGCAAATCTGCCCTCGCTCGATAGCCAAGAGTTGTGGTGAACTCGTTGGAGCGGAGGTTGAACTTCCTGTCGTCGGGGAGCTCTACGAATTCTTCCGCATCTTTCAGCATGGCCCATGTCTGAACATACGAGGCTGTGACGCGGTCGATTGCGGTCTCGGCCCATCGCTCCACCGCCGGCGGCGAAATCATTCTCTCAAGGAAACGATGAAAGATGTCGTGCGTCTCGATGACGTACCGGTCTCTTCTGCTCTGGGGCGTCGGTAGCAACATGACGAAGCCGACATGCGAGCGGCCGACTCGGCTCGACGCCTGGATGTACTCGGCGATATCGGATGGCAGACCCGCGAAGAACATGCTGTTGAAACGGTCTACGTCGACGCCGTGACTGATGGCGGATGTCGCGACGATACTGCGGAGGGTCTCGCCGACCTCCGGATAGCCGGCGGGTCCGAACGGCGCCTCGGCCTCTTTCATCACGCTCTGGATTTCCTGCATATCCACGCCGCCCGAAATCAAACGGCTGATGAACTTGGTATGCGGCAGGCTTGCCGTCCGATGCTTGTCGGCCACTGCGGAGTGCAACGCGTCGATGATCTGATCTCCGCCCTTCTTATTGGTGACGTAGGCGAGCGCGATACGATGCAGGTCGATCAGCGCCATAATGTCGCCGGCCCTGTCTTCGGCAAGGACGCGGTTGATGGCAGCCCGCCGCCATTCTCCACCCTCGTCGCCGGACACAGCCGAACGGAGTTCTGCAACTGCCGCAGCTGACGTCGAGGGGTCAAGCAGTGCAGACCAGAGGTGGGAGATAACCGTATGGAAGGAGCTGAGCACTCCGACCGTCGTCACCGTGTGGGTGGCGTCATTGGTCATCAAGGAGACGTAGAGCCGCATCCACGGAGCGGTCGCCTCCGGAGCGAGAGACGGCTCCAGCACCGCCGCGCGTTGGACCCTGGCAGCGTTATCCTTCGGTGGGCTCGCAGGCTCTGAGAAGAACGAATGATAGATGTCCGGTCCCGGATAGGGGAAGCGAAGTGGCTTTCGCTGGTATAGCACCTTGAGCTGCCTGTCCGGATTACTGATGGTGGCCGTGGCCGCGATGATCTTTGGAAGCCGAGGCGTCAAAGCGCCGGCCGAGTCCTTGTACCGGCTGACATCGAGCGCTGCTCCCGATATCCGATCAATGGACTTAAAAGTCTTCTCAAGGAGGGTGTCGAACAATGCGCTGAACGTACCGAGGCTATCCTCGAGGAGGTGCGCTTCGTCCTGGATGATCAAGGAAGGGAAAGGATCAAAGAAAACCTTCTCACCTGCGGCATAGGATGGGAACACGCCCGCCACTCCCTCGGCATTGGGACCAGCCTGCAGCTCCTCAACTTTACGCGGATTGCGGAGATGGCCGGCCGAATCGACCCACCGGGCCATTCCGAACATGCCGAGGATTTCCGTGATAGTCGAAGTGCTTTGTCCCAGCATCGCAAGCTTGTCGATGGTGCCGAGCAAGATCGCAGGTGCGCGCTGGTAGATGGTGTCGTCGGTGAGAAGGAAGGGGAGCGGCCCGCATTCGCCATGAGCCTTGTTCCACTCGCACTTTGCATTGAAGCAGACGATCGCGGCTCGCTCCCTCGTCGCACCCGGCGACTTAAATCGGCGCAGCCCGGTCAGCTCGCCGCAGCAAGGGCAGCGGGGCACCTTGTTGTAGGCGGCGACAACCTCGCGGTACCGGTTCGCAATCTTGTCCGTGCCGCTGTCGGCATCGAACGAGCTATCGTCCGGTTGGTCAGCCAGCGTCGGCAGATCGGGCTGCATCTCCGAGTATCTGTTCGGCGTGTTCGACGAACCGACCCAAAAGCCGATCTCGATCGGCCACCCGCCGATCTGCTTCTCGCGCCGTACGATTTCCGCCCATACGATGAGGCGAAGTAGCCGCTGGGCCTGCTGCAGTGTGAGGAGACGCAAGGGATAGCGGATCATCGCGGTGATGCCGCGATTCTTCCCACGAAGGCGGTCGAGGAAGATCGCGAACACAAGCGCGCCGTAGAACGCCTCGGACTTGCCTCCGCCCGTCGGGAAATACAGCAGGCTCGCGGCTTGCTCGTCGCGCTCTGCCTCGAACTCGTGGGCGTATTCCTCCATTCGCGAAGCGAAGGTCGGAATATGGGCAAGTATGAAGGCGAGCTGAAAGAGACGCCATTTGCGTTCCGGATCTTTCGGATCCCGTCTGGCAAAGGATTCGTTGGTCATCAACCATGCGCTCCAAGGAGCGGCCTCTCGGCGAAGCCTAGCATGTTCGGACGGCGCCGAAGTCGCGATCGCCAGTGCGGCCCCGCGAGACTTAACGAGTATCCTGATGCCGCGCTCAATGAGTTTCGCCTCGTAGCGCTGCCCAGCGACGTCCTCTTCAAAACGCTTCCGCTCCCGGACCACCTCGTCGGGCGGAAGGTTGGCGACAACTTTATTGCTAAGTTCGGCGACCTGTCTGTCGATCCATGTGATGTATTCACGGGGAAGATCCAGTAGCGCCGAGACGTCGTGGTCCTTCGCGAGCACGCTGAAACGACACTCGACGTCCACTTGGCGTGGAACGATCCGCGGCTGGGTGAAGCGCGGCGCCCATGTGGTCGAGATTTCCGTAACCTCGCCGGCGTCCGTAGCGACGATCCCGCAGTTCAAGCCGATCGCTGGATAAGAAAGGAAGTCGCGGAAACGGTACGATGGCTCCACGCGGTCCAAATGCACCGGCCGATGGTCGGCCTTGGCAACACGGACCTTCAGCTCGGTTCCGAATAAAGCATTGCATTTGACGGCGGCTTCTCGCGGAGTGAGTTCCCTGCAGGAGTTATCGAGGCTTACCCTCATGGACACCCGCGAGGGATCCATGAAATCGCGTTGGCGCTCGACCTTCAGTTCCAGGCCGCTGAAGTCCGGGAGTATCGCGGCGTCGAGGGGCTCTTGCTTCAGACCTTCGATGAAAGCGTTCCAGCTTGCTTCGCTTTGGGCGTCGGCCGGGCGGACGGTGCGGTTTCGCCAAGCCCACTTGCCCTCCTCACTTTTGAGCCAGTCGGCAAGCTGCGTCGTAATCGCGAGGCGCATGTTGGCTGAATACTCGATGCAAATCTTCTTCAGCGTGTCTTGGCAAGCGGACGCTGGCCATTCGAAGATTGGCAGCTTTAGATCGAGCCTCTTCCACTTCCCAGGAATTGGCGCCGGCGAAACGTGCTGCGTCGGGATCGAGCGCCCCTCGGTAATCAGCTTGCCAATATCGGGCGATGGAGTCGTCTCTTCGCTCTCCGCGGCGCCCTCGGTGGCCGGAACTTCGACCTCCGCTTTGTCGAAGCTCGCCGCCTCGTCGCCGCGTAGCGTGATACCGAACTCGCCGTAGACACTGCGACGAAGCTGATCCTGGATTTCACGCCTTCGCCGATGGAATTCGTCCTTTTGGCCGTGATCCATCGTACCCCAGTCGGGCCGTATCAAGTTTCCGCTAGCGTACAACGCCTCGCGGCGCTCCTTGATTTTCTCGTCGATGGCGGCCTTGGTCTCTCTCGAAAGCCTGAAGTCGATCTCGATCCCATACCGATCGCTGGATATCTCCTCCCAGGTGGGCAGCACTCTGACATAGACGGAAAACCGTGGCACGGCGGTCAGGACGGACCCTGCTTCCGCACAAATGTTGAAGTCCATACCGATAGCGGCGATCTTGATATCGGAGGTTTCGTCCTGGTTCGCACGCGACATGCGCGGCAGAAGTTGCCCAGAGAATACTCCACGCCTTGGCGACTTGCCGTAGACATATCTGCCCGCCTCATCGGTCCCACTCGCGCGCTGCGTGACCATGTTCACCAGCGCGTCGCAGACGGCCTCCTTAAGCTCGACGTCGATCTTCCCAAGTTCCTCGCCTGACTTTGGCTGGATCACGACCTGAACCTCCTGAGGGACCTGATTGGTGAAACATGCTCTTCCGCGAGACGCTGGAGCCGTTTGATCTCGGAGGCTCGCTGCGGTGTGTCTGCGAACGCAGCGGCCGCATGTGGATCGGTCAGGATGTTCCTGTAGGAATCGTGGAACGCCATCCCTGCGCGCATTCTGCTGTTGCGTTGCGCCTTCACTCCCAAGTGCCAGAAGCGGTTGGCGAGTCCCTCCCCGATACCCAGAGCAGAGGTGAACTTGAGAAACATCGCGTGGTGTTGAGGCGCCTGCGTTACGACCTCGTGCAAAGGTGCCCGCAACTGCTTGTCCAGATGCACCCAATAGCGGACTCGCTGCATCTCGAGGTCCGCGTCACCGATCTTTTCGATCAAAGTTCTCATCTTGTCGCTGTCGCTCAGTCCGGGCAACTTGCGGAAGCGCCGGACAACGTCCTCGTGATACTCGCGGATCGCCTCATGGGCGTTTGCTGTGATACTGAGCAACAGCCGAGCGCGATCAATAAAGTTCGCGCTGATCACGCAGAGTTCGTCGCCCTGCCTCACGTCTTGCGCATCGACCTGCTTGAATGCCTCGAGTGATCGGGTCCGGTCATACTGTACCAACCCCGTCCCCGGCCGGGCGATCATTCCCTGCCCGCTTTCCATCGTCAGTTCAATAAGTTCGACGCCGCCTCGGCTAGCCGGACCGGCCAAATCGATCACCGTCTCCGAGGGGAACTGAAGCTCCGCCGGCAGCGGCGGCATCTCGGTTATTTTGATCTGATAGTTTCCGAGACTGCCCAACTCGTCCCCCGATGACTTCGCGTACTTCCTAAGCCGAGACGCTATTTCTTGCTCTTCAATCTCCCCGGCCAACCTGGCAGCATCTCGAGAAGAGAACTGTAGAGTGTCGCCGTCCGCGAGGACGAACACCTGGCTCGGGAGCCAAAGTCGGGCAAAGAACGTGAGCACCCCGTCGCGCGCCGGAGCAACGGCGAAAATCTTCTTGAACTTGTTGCGGTCGGACGTTGGCCGGGCCGTGATGTCGGTTAGACCGCCTGGACCTGAGAACACGATCATATCGTTGTCGAGCCGTCCCTTGAGCTCCGGAATCCGCCTGGAAAGATCGGCCGTCGCAAACTCGGCGAGTGCCTGCGTCCGAAACATGAAGAGCGCCTTTGACGAGGCGTTCAGTATGCTGCGCACGATCGCTTCGAGGAGACTGGACATGGGCGTCGAGCGGGTAAGCCGCGCAATGATATCCTGGGCTTCCCGCAGGAGCGCCACGAGTTCGGAGCCACCGATCTGGCTCGCTGGGACGGAAGGATCGCTCAGAAACTGAACGGCGCCGGCGATCATATAGCTCGACATGAGGTCGGCTGCGGCCGCCTGGCCTTGCTCAGTACTTACAAAGTTGCTGAGCGAGGCGAGCGAGCCGGGAAGCGAGGCATTTCGACGAAGTTTGAAGATGACGTCCTGTACAGCGGCGGCGCCCTGAGCGTCGTGCATGCGCTGCGCCTTGTGTGCAACCGTTCGCAATTCTTCCGCCACCTTGGTGCCAGGGCCATTGAATCCTTTGACAGCAACGTTCTCGCAACCGCACCAGACGGCGCTTTCCTCGTCGCCAGCAAGAATCGACGACGACATTGCCGTGATCGTCTTCGACATAGCCGGCGGCACGGGGCGGTTTCGCACGCGCACGTTTTCATTGAAAATTTCAAAGCGTGCCTTGTCAAATGTCCAGGGGTCTTCCGTCACCACCAGCACGCCGGTCTTCGGGTGGGTCTTTCGGATTGCTTTGAACGTGGCGGCAGCCACACTCGTCCAATCTTCGCCGAGCCTGTTGCGCCCGGTCCGGGTTAGATCGACGATCACCAGATCGAGCCCGCTTCGAACTTTTCGCAGCGAAGCGGCCGGATCGTCGTCCTTTCTCAGGCCGTAGAGGAAATAGCTCGCCTTACTTCCATCGTCGGCATGCCCCTTTATCGTATTATGAACCTTGAGATCGGTCTTCGAACTCGTCCGCCACAGGAGCGTGCCCGAAGAATGCGCCTTGCCGTCGCAGGCGCCGTGAGGAAGTATCTCGTCCAGGGTAGGATGTTCGAACTCGGGATAGGTCCGTCCGTCGCGCGCTTTGCCAGTCAATGTTCGGACCCGGCTCAGCGTGTGGTGGTAGTCCTTTAGTGCGGAAGATTCGTCCTGCCCCACGGCCGAATGCCGTGAAAAGTGCGCCATATGGATGCGGCAGAGGTAGTCCCGATCAATCTGCACATCTCTGGCGGCCTCATGCGTCGTGCGTGCGTAGGGATAGAGAAGAGCCCTGAAACCGTTGGGGCGTTCGAAAGACTGGTGCGAAACGCCGCCGACCTTGATTGACCGCGGCGGGGCTACTGCGACGTCTGCGAGCGCCAGCAGCGATGCCAACGCCGAAAGGCAGATGTCGCGTGCGGGCCACGTCATCACCACCACGGCCTCGCCGCTGTTCATCGCGCCGAGAGCCTCGCGAAGGAGCTTGGTGTAGACGTCCGCCAGAGGGCGCGTGTCCGCTCCGATCGGCTTCAGCGGGATCTCCGACAGCGCAGATAGCCAAGTGTTTGCGTTTCGCACGGCTTCCTGTTGCGGGGCGGGAGCCTCGGTTGCCGATATGGTCCCTGACGCCAACCTCGCCTTTTGGGCTGCCGCCAGTTCTGAACGTCGCTTGAGCTGATCCTGCTGCTGTTTCCGTCGGTCCGAAAGTTCGGTGCCTGGCGCACTTCGGAAATTCGGTCCCGGCCCAGCCATCAGGAAGCCTCCGCCAATCTGTTACCGCCGCCCATCGCGTAGGCGATCAACGCGGCCTTCTCCGGATCCTTTGTCTTGCGCAGAGCCTTGCGAAAGAGTTTCGGCGGCGGCAGGTCTAGCTGCCGCAAAAGCTGGACGGAAACCGTCGCTGTGCCGGACACCGCGCGGTAGCGCTCATCGACGGCCGTGGTGTTCAGCAGTTTCGCCAGCAGCGCGACCTCGTCGGCATCGGGACCGTAGACGACGATCGTATGGTTTTCCGAGACGAAGCCCTTCCACGGTGCAACCGAATCCTTGTCGACGATCGCGGCAAGGATTCGTCTTGGTTGACTATTGTTGGAGGTGCGCTGGACGATAATGGCCGGCGTCGATACGATCGCCTGACTGCCCTCGGGAACGCGCACGAAATCGACGCCGTCACCTGTGCGGTTAACCGGAACGCACGGCTGTCCGGGCCGAACGTTCTTTGCCCAGACCAATGGGAACGCGTTAGTCTCTTCTCCCTTGCAAAACTTCTCCTGCTCCCGGTTCCAAACGAAGTAGCCGGCCTTCGCGACGACGCCGTAGTCTGCGATCGTCGCCCCGCCGCGCTCGCGGTTTGAATCGGACGGTGCTAGCCAAGGCGATGAAATGTCATCCGAAAGCACTCCCGTCGGAACAGGCCGCGTAATGCCCCTCGCCGTGAACTCCGGGAAATTCACCGGTAAGATCGTGCGATGAATGGCGCCTTTCCGCACGAGCAGGACGCTGATATCCTGCTGAACGTCGGCGAAGACGTCCTCGCGATTGGTCACCGTCCCGAGTGCCAAAATCTGGCCCTGGCTGGCGATAAACGATCGCATCTTGTCATAGAACGGTCCGCCCCTGAAACTCGACGGAACGACCAGGGCGACCAACCCGCCTGGTTTAGCCACTCGCAGGCAAAGCTCCGTAAACACGGCGTATTTATTGATATGTCCCGAGTGCGCGACCTTCCTCCAATGATCGTCTTTCAGGGCGGCCGGTGTGATTCTGCCATAGGGTGGGTTCGCTATTACTAGATTGTAAGAAGCGTGCGTGGTGGTATGAAGGCTGTCGTGGGTCTCTACAACACGTCGTCCACGGAATCCGCCGAGCTGCTCGGAGATAAGGTGTTCAGATATCTCGGCAAGGCAACGATCAATCTCGACGCCGTTGAGCCGGTAGGCGATGTCGAGCGGCTTTGCACCGGCGTCTCGCATTCGCGCAGCAATGATGGAAAGGAAGGCCGCTCCACCCGCAGCGGGGTCGAGCACGTCGTGTCGTCTGAGGTCGAATCCATGTTCTACCGCAAGATCGATGACGGCTTCTGCAAGGTACGGCGGCGTGAAATATGCAGCCTGGGCCCGACGGGCTTCCTGCGTCATCATCAGAGTATAGAGGGTTCCAATCCAATAGTTGCGCTCGTTGACCGGAAGGGCCGCGAGCCTGTTCCTCAGCAATGCGACCGGCGCCGCGTCATAGGGTGCCAGATCCATGCACACCGCCCCGAAGTCCGAACCATCAGGAAGCCGTTTCAAAAGCGCGCGCGCGGCCAAACGGGTCACCGTCAGCATCGATAGTTCGCTTAGCCCCCTGCCACTCAAGTCCTCAACCTCAGTCCCCCAAAGACAAAGATACCATGCCAGCGTGCACCCCGAGACTCAACCAGTGATTTTGAATTACTCTTGCAGAGTCTCGCCGCATATGCACGTTGAATCATGCTATATTGTCGCATGCCAAGCGGAATCACGGCTGGGTTTGGTGGCGAACTAAAGATATATTGCAAAAGTCAAACCTTGGGCTTCTTACAAGGTAAACGCAGACGTTCTACATGACTCCCCATGCCCGAGACCTCCCCCTCCCCCTTACCGTCATCTCCCTCAGGCCCAGTTCGCCAACAATCCGCCGCGCCGCCTGCGGCGTGACGTCGAGCGTCTTCGCCACCATGCCAGCCGAAAACAGCCGCCGCGCCATGACGAGTTCGACAAGTTGCGGGAGCCTCGATGACGTCCTGCATCCCTCGAGCTTTCGCTGCATCATCTGCCGCGCCAGCACCAGCCGGTCATGTTCCTTCAACCCGATCTCGGCGGCGATGGTCAGAGCCCGGGTTATGGACAGCAACCGCGTCTCCCGATCACGCTGCCGGCGCCGATCGACGGGAATGGCCTTGTCTTATGATTTCCACGCTTCTTGTTGAGATAAAGAAGCGCCGGAGAGGACGGCCATCCTTCTCCGGCGATGGGGGACGGATCGTGAAATGGCAGGTCGACGTTCTTGCGAATGCCGGGCCGAGCTAGAGTTTGATCGCCCCCATCTTTTCCTATCGTCCTGAACGGATACCTGAGCTTTGGGCTCGGATGACAAGCATAGGAGGCGGAAAAGATGACGGATATTACCATCGGCGCGGACATCTCGAAAGACCATATCGACTTGCACCGCCTGCCGGACGGCCAAACGCTGAATGTTACCAATGACCGCAAGGGCTTTGCTGCCATTCTCAAATGGATCGGCCCAAAGGGCGCGGGGCGCATTGTCTATGAGCCAACCGGCCCCTATCACAAGGCCTTCGAGCGCTTCATGGCGATGCAGGGATTGCAGCTCTGCAAGGTCAATCCCCGCGTTGCCCGGCGCTTTGCAGAGGCCACCGGCCGGCTTGCGAAGACAGACAGGATCGATGCCGCACTGTTGGCCCGCTTCGGCGCGCTTCTTGAACCGCGCATCCTGCAAGCCAACACGCAAATCCACAATGATCTGAAAGAGTTGCATATGGCGCGGCTGGCCCTCATCAAGGACAGGACCGCCGCGAAGAACAGGGCGAAGAACCTGTCCAATCCACTGTTGAAGAGACATAACACCCACCGGCTCAGGCAGATCGAGCGCCAGATCAAGGCCGTGGACGAGGCCATCATGGCGCTCATTGCCGAAGACGCGACCCTGAAGGCCAGGCTCGAGATTCTCATCTCGATCCCTGGCGTGTCGCGGGTCACGGCCTTTACGCTGCTCATCGAGATGCCCGAACTGGGGGAACTTGACGAGAAAGCCGCAGCCGCGCTCTCGGGACTGGCGCCGATCTCCCGTCAGTCCGGACGATGGACCGGACGCGCTTTCATTGCCGGCGGAAGGGCCATCGTCCGGCAAGCACTCTACATGCCGGCCCTCGTTGCATGCCGCTTCAACCCGGAACTCAGCGCCAAATACGACCTCCTCATCAAAGCCGGCAAGCCGCCGAAGGTCGCCATCAACAGCCATCATGCGAAAGATCATCCTGCTGGCAAACGCACTCCTGCGGAAAAACCAAAAATGGACACCAAAAGCCGCTTGATCAAAACGGATACTCTAGCCCCAGATTGGGTGCCGGGCTTTGTAGACCGCTTCTGGGTCTACCAGCTCGGCAACCAGCGCACCGACACCATCGGCGGCATGGGCAAGACGTATGACAGCAAGCCCGTCTTCTACATGGTGGCTGAAGGTCACGCTCGGTCAACCCGCACGGGTTTTCGACGACGCCGCATTCATCCAAACCATTAAAGTGCTATCGATCTTATGAGCGAAATTGGCAATCGATTTGCGTTAGCCGTCGCTTTTGAGACGCATGCCTTCGCATGCGGGCAAAGACGCACCGGGAAACGCATGACTCTTCACAAGACCAACGAGGCCGAGCTGCCCCTTCTTACGGTTAGCTCTAGCGAATTGGATTTCCGAACACTCATCGAGGCTGATTGTCCGCCGCCGATCGCCTTCAAGGACCGTCATGCACTGCAGGCATGGGCTGATGGTAAGGGGCTGGAAATCACCTCGATTGGAAGACGAAATGAAAATGATCACGTCGCAGTCGTCCACGGAAAGATCGTGCCGTACGGACAAAAAAAAAAGGCCTCGCCTACGAACAGGTATGGGCCAGCATCAACTATGAGCGTTACCGCAATGCCGTAAAATTCAAAATCAGGACGACTGAGAAGAGCTTAAAGACGGTTGATCTCTATGACAGCGATCATGCCGTGGCAAAAACACGCTTATCGAAGGTCTGGCCAGATGCATGGGTCAACATGCTGCTCGTTGAAAAAAGTCTGAACCGGTCGATTGGCAGCCTGCTGGAAAAGGACCCGATAACACCGGAGGCCGGAGCAAACCTAATTGTTGCGAACCTCGAATGCATACTGAAGCTGTTTCTTGTAAGGACTGCCGAACTCAAGCGTGACCGGGTGGGCGAATACCTGAAGGAAGCTGAAACGCAGTTTCTTTCCTTTCCCCGCGGCTCGGCCGATCTGATTCACGCGATGATGGGAAACAACGCTTCCGGATTCTTCGCTCATCTGGAACGCGAGCAACTGGCTACAATCACAGCGGTTACCCAGTAACAAACGTCGCCGCACGTCCGGGAGCGGAGGCTGCAAGTAGCAGGTAAGGGCCATCTGCCGCGCGCGGGCCGCACAATGTGCGTGCCCGAACCTTGATCAGGCTGGCGTCGGGTGTCCGCTGTCCGAGGACTAAGGCCGGTCTGGAAGGCACCGTTTTGGCTTTACTGGCACGTTTAGTGTCTTATCTAGCGAGAGAAGCGCACTGCCCGTCGCCACCAAACAACGACGAACCGGTAGCCGACTACAGAACTCCCCACGCCCGAAACCTCCCCCTCCCCGTCATCTCTCTGAGGCCGAGCTCCAAAACAATCCGCCGCGCCGCCTGCGGCGTGACGTCGAGCGCCTTCGCTACCATCCCGGCGGAGATCAGCGGCTTCGTCATGACGAGCTCAACGAGCTCCGGCAACTTCGACGAGGTCCTGCGTCTTTCCAGCTTGCGCTCCATCATTTGCCGAGCCAAAACCAGCCGGTCATGCTCCTTCATGCCGATCTCGCCGGCTGCGATCAGCCCGTGGGCGATGGCGAACAGCCGGGTTTCCCGGTCGCGATGGCGGCGCCGGTCAACGGGAATGGTTTTCAGGCCGAGATTGATGGCGGCGAGATGGGCGCCTGATGTGATGCCCGCTTCCCGCAAGATGGAAGCGGCAAACAGCCGGCCGAGCCAGGGCGCGTGTTGCAGCACGGACAGTTCGTTCCAGGCATCGAGGGCGACGATCGCCCGCAGCACCGCCGGCAGATCACTTGCTTGCCGCAACACGCCTTGCCATTCGTCGAGACGGGCATCCTCGTCCCAGTCGAGATCATAAATCATAGGGTCCCTCTCGGCTGCAGCGCGGCCTTTGGCTCCACCAGGCCGGGTTGCGTTTTCGATCGCGGCCGACGATCGCGCAAGCGTCGCATCGATGGCCGCGATATCGAGACCCGGAAGACTGACGCCGTCATTGTCGTCATCCCCCTCCCCTTCCAGAACTGTGGCAGCCGCGGGCCGCTTTACACCCGCCGGATCCACCGCCTCGGCGCCGAGCGCACCAGTGTCCGACGATTGTCGCAATGTCCGGATACCCTCTGGGGACAGGGCCCAATCCGGCAACTGGCCGGCAATGCGCCGGCGGGTGCGCAAAACGTCGCGGGCGATGGTGAGTTCGTGGGTCGGGGTGCGGGTGTCGCGAAAGGCGTCGTGCAGGATGAGGTCTTCGAGATGGACGAGTTCGCCGTCGATCCACAGCGAGGCGCAGGCGTCGGCGAAATTCTGACGCTCAATCCAGCCAGCGCCGACAGGCGAACGCGCGATGCGCTCGTCCAGACGCGTGAAAGCGATACCAGCGTCGAAAGCCGGCCGCATCAGGGCTGTCATGCTGATTTTCGCGAGGTCGTAAGCCATTGAAATCATGGTAAATGATTTCTTACACGAACTCTATATCAAAGTTAATGTTCCTCACTGAGTGTGGCTGCCAGCCGGCCCTCTCACTTCCGATAAGTACCTCTTATCGGAGGTTATGCGTACAAAGCTATTGTACGCATAGCCATTCGAGCATAATCTGGCGCCCGGATCAGTTTTCGGAGGCCGTCCCATGCCACAGTCGACCTACAAGATCAGCGAGGCGCGCAAGAATTTCGCCGAGGTGCTCGAACGCGCCAACCAGGGCGAAGAGATCATCATCATGCGCGGCAATGAGATCTATGCCCGCGTCGGCCCGGCCGACGGCGGCAAGCGGCCGTTTGGCCTGCTGCGTCATCGCCAACTTCCCGACGATTTGTTCGACGAGGTCGATGCCGAACAGGCGGCGATCGACGCCGGCGACTTCACCGACGATACCGGCATCTGGCAGGGCGCGTCCACCGATCCCAAGAACCACTCATGAAACTGCTGCTCGACAGTCATGCCGTCTACTGGTGGACGATCGGCAGCGACCGCCTTTCCATAAAGGCACGGTCGCTGATCGAGGACAAGGCCAACACGATCCTCGTCAGCGCCGTCTCCTTCTACGAACTCGACAACAAGATGCGGCTGAAGAAGCTCGACTTGAAACCGCAGGAATTGCGCGCCGCGGTGACAGCCAGCGGCCTGCTGACACTTGCCATCAGCGATCTGCATGCCGAGCTGGCGGCCGCTTTCGATTGGGAGCATCGCGATCCCTGGGACCGGATCCTCGCCGCCCAGGCGCGGCTCGAGCATTGCGCTTTCGTCTCGACCGATCTGGTATTCGATGCAGTGCTGCACGAACGTGTCTGGTAGAGGACGTTGAACATGAAAATCCTGGTTGAGATTGACGAGGCCTCGGCACGGCTCGAGGAATTGATTGACCTGGCGGCCGATTGCTGCGCTGACATCGATTGCCGCCGGGGAAGGGACGATGGACGAGGTCCTGAGGCTGGCTGCCGAGGGACGCGCCACCGTGCCCGCTGACGCGACCTCCAACACGGTGATCACTATGACGACCACGGCCTGCGCCGATGAACGTCGTCAATCGCTGCGCTCATGGACGAGGAAGAGGGTGCCATGGATGGCCGGGTGAGATTTGCGCTCGAAAAGCTGCTGAACGTCGCCCACGAGGACACCGGCCAAGGCCGGCGTGTCGCCAACTTCCTGCTTGCTTGGTGGAACGCCGAAGTGCATGGCGGGTTCGATCTCACCGATCTTGCCAATGTCGATCCGCACATCGGCGAGGACATGGCGACGATCTTCACCTTTCTCGCCCGCGAGGAGGACATCCTCTACCCGTATGACTACCGCAGCGAGATCGAGCAGATAATCGCGCCGTGGCAGCCACAGAAGGAGCAGGCCTAATGGTCGCCCGGCCGCGTCAGCCGGCGGTGCCGCAGGCGGTCGAGCGCCGCGCAGAACAACTCGATACGATCGCCGCGGTGCTGCCGATCGACCGACGCGACAAGCTCGCCGAACTGTTGACCGACCAGGATGTCGAGACACTGCGGCATCTCGTCAACGAAGGCATGGGCGAAAACACGCTGCGCGCGCTGACCTCCGATCTCGCCTATCTGGAAGCCTGGTCGTTAGCCGCAACCGGATCTCCCCTGCCCTGGCCGGCGCCGGAGGCGCTGCTGCTGAAATTCGTGGCACATCATCTTAGGAATCCGCGCCAGCGCGAGACTGATCCCGAGCACGGTATGCCGGCCGGCGTCGAGCACGCGTTGCGGGACGGCGGCTTCCTCAGGTCCACCGGCCCGCATGCGCCGGACACCGTGCGGCGGCGGCTTGCGAACTGGTCGACGCTAACGAGATGGCGCGGCGCTCAAGGTGCTTTCGCCTCCCCTGCCCTGAAATCGGCCGTTCGCCTCGCGGTCCGTGCCGTGCCGCGACAACGCCGTCGTAAGAGCGCCAAGGCGGTGACCGGCGACGTGCTGGCGAAGCTGCTGGCAACCTGCGGCGAACACAGTCTCCGCGATCTGCGCGATCGGGCGATCCTCATGGTCGCCTTCGCATCCGGCGGTCGTCGCCGCAGCGAAGTCGCCGGCCTGCGAAGAGAACAATTGAGGATCGAACCGCCGGTCAAAGGGGACGATGGCACAGCCCTCCCGTCTTTGTCGATTCACCTCGGCCGCACCAAGACCTCCGGCGCCGATCAGGACGAAGTTGTCTATTTGACCGGCCGACCTGTAGTCGCCCTGAACGCCTGGCTGGCGGCCGCCAAGATCGAAAGTGGCAGCGTGTTTCGGGCGATCGATCGCTGGGGCAATGTCAGCCGTCGGGCGCTTGATCCCAAGGCCGTCAATGACATTCTCAAGCAACGCGTAAGGATGGCCGGGCTGGAGCCGGGGGAGTTTTCGGCGCACGGGCTGCGATCCGGGTACCTCACGGAGGCTGCGAACCGAGGCATTCCCCTACCCGAAGCGATGGAGCAGTCGCGGCATCGTTCAGTGCAGCAGGCAACCAGCTACTACAATGATGCGTCCCGGCGTAGCGGCCGAGCCGCTCAACTCCTCAAGTAGACCGGGGCCGAAATCAGCGGTTCAGTACCTCATCAGTTGACGGCATGCGAAATCCCTAGGTGTGGCACTCAAGCGTTGGAGCGCACTACCCTTGCTTTCCTGTTTCGCCCGGGCAGGGCATGCCGAACACATGTTGCCACCCCGAGCATCGTCGGGCCTTCAGATTTGGCCCTTGCCGGTACCGCATTGCGGATGCCTCCATTCCGACCGCGGCTATGAGTTCCTCATAGGCGACACCTTTGTCCATAGGCCGAGTTGGCGCTTGGAGAATCGCGGTTGGCCCTAGATGGCTCGAGCTTGCGTAAGAGTCTGAGCCATCGCGCGATTGCCCCGTTTTTCTCAATTCGTAGGACGCTCTAGGCACTCCTTCCGCCGCGGAGACGAACGAAGTAGCGGAAGTATCGGACATGGTGGTCACCGATGCTACCGATCACAGGAAGATCGAATGTTCAAACGACGGCGATCGGCCACGACAATCTTCTATCCAGCCGGGCATACTTGAGGCTTGCTCAAAGAGGTAATGGCGGGAACGCACCTCGGCCCAAAGACAGCACTTAGCTCAGTCCGCTAGGTGCCCTGCCGCGTAGCTCAAAGCCCGCGGCAGGAGTCCGATCCAAATAGTGTTTCGACCAAGCAACCCGCGTCGATCAGCGATCCGCTTCTGCCTTGTCGCGGGAACATTTTAGCATCACCTTTCGGCGAGGGGCCGCTTCAACTGTCACAATAGAGGAGTCAAAAGAAGTGTCCCGGAGGCGAGTTTGCTGTCAGTTCATGGACGCGCTTAGCACGCCGCATAATCTGTGATGGGGGAGGAGCCCCTCGCAAAGGCCTTGATATGCGTCCGTCCTCCAGTCGCAGTTAGCCGCGGCTAACTGCGACTATGAGCCAGGAATTTGCAAACGCTTGAGCCTGCGCCGTCGGTCCCCCTTTGAGGCTTGAATCGCGGCGGCGATATTTGGGCGTGGGGGCCCTTTCTGCAGTGTCGAACTTGTGGACTGGGTTCCGCCAGAACGTCCACTGGGGAGGACCAGGCTAGTCGTTGACGAAGCGCTTCCTGGTCCGGGCGGGTCGGCGGCAGCCTACCCGATGACCCAGTCGGCCGTTAAACGTACCGGAGAAACTGCCGCTAGCCATGCAACTACTGGCCTTATTCGATCCGTTCTGAACGCGTGCTGAAGGAGCACCAAAATGCGTCAAGACCAAAGGATGAGCAGACAGACAGTTCCTTTCCCGTTCACGCACAATGCCGGCTGTAAGTGGCGGCTGCACCGCGGATGCGGCCCCCCCTGGCGAAAAGCGAACCAACAAGAATCACACTTCGACGAGGCACTCAGCGCTAAAGGAAGGCGACCCTAGGCCGCGAAGCTGTGCTTCGCAGGACCCGCCTTCTGCGAACAACCATTCGCCTGCTTGTCGATGTGCCTGACCGAAGCACCAGGTATCTGGAGCGAGTGGCCCCGTTGCACATGCATGAACCGCGCGAAGGTCAGCCAAGCGATCGCGGTTGTTGACGTGCTCGTCCCTGAACCATGATTGTCGCCGAGCAAGATGGGAAGGAGAGCCGTGACCCGGACCACGCGTGATAGGCCTCCTTCCTCACCGCTGGTACTTAACATTTGGCGCGGCCACCAAAGCTCATCGCAGTGTCACCAGCAGCCCGACTTGAGTTGTTGCCTGACCGACCGCAGACTGATCGTCACGACCGATCTTCGGATAGTAGCTGTCTTGGCCTCCTCGAGCCTCGCCGACCTTCGCTCCTGCGGCCAAGAGTCATCATTCCGCGTCGAACCTGTGATACGTGGCTCTAGATTGCCGAGTTAGCCGCGGCTAACTGCGCAAACAGGTCAGGCATATTAACTTTTCGTTAACCAAAAAGCCCTTGCCATCACGAGAGAATCGGGGGCAATAATACAACTGCGGTCAAAACCGAATTCTTCGACCAAAACCGCAGTTAGCTAAATTGGGCGAATCAGCATGACACAGACAGCAGAGAAAATTGTAACGGCGGACACATCCGATCTCAAAGGATTGATTCAGCGCCATTCCTCTGCGCTGTCAATGCAGCTCCAAGCCCATCACGCTACCGTTTTTCCACCGCATTCCGAAAAGGGAATCCGAAACTTTACTCCCGCGGAGACATCCAAGCTCATTGGAATAGGGGAGGGGTACTTGCGCCAAGTCGCCGCCGAAATGCCAAACCTATCCGCGGCGCAAACTGGCGGTCGGCGAAGCTACTCCGTCGAAGACATCCACGAATTGAGGAAGCATCTTGACCAAGGCACGAGGGGAGGGCGCCGCTATCTACCCCATCGCCGCGCTGAAGAGGAACTGCAGGTTATCGCCGTTATGAACTTCAAAGGGGGTTCGGGCAAAACGACAACATCAGCACATCTCGCGCAACACCTCGCTCTTCGTGGGTATCGTGTCCTCGCGATTGACCTCGACCCACAGGCAAGCCTTTCTGCCCTATTCGGCCACCAACCGGAAGTCGATGTCGGTCCGAACGAAACGCTCTACGGCGCCATTCGCTATGACGATCAGCAAAGACCCATCGCAGAAATTGTTCGCGCAACCTATATCCCAGATCTTCACCTGATCCCCGGAAACCTGGAACTCATGGAGTTCGAGCATGACACGCCGCGTGCGCTGATGAAGCGGCAGCCCGGCGACACGCTGTTTTTTGCCCGTATCGGTCAGGCCATTGCACAAGCGCAGAACCTCTATGACGTCGTCGTTATCGACTGCCCGCCCCAGCTCGGCTACCTCACGCTCTCTGCGCTCACGGCGGCCACATCCGTTTTGGTTACGGTCCATCCGCAGATGCTTGATGTAATGTCGATGAACCAATTTCTCGCAATGACCGGAGATCTCCTCGAGGAAATCTCCGCCGCCGGCGCTCGTTCTGACTACAACTGGATGCGCTATCTCGTGACCCGATTTGAACCGAGCGATGGACCACAGAACCAGATGGTTGCGTTCCTACGGTCCATATTCGGAGATCATGTCCTTATTCATCCAATGCTGAAAAGCACTGCCGTCTCCGATGCCGGTCTGACGAATCAAACATTGTATGAAGTTGAGCGCAGCCAATTTACGCGGGCGACCTACGACCGGGCTCTAGAATCGATGAACAACGTCAACGCTGAAATTGAAGGGTTGATCAAAAAGGCGTGGGGTAGGGTCGCATGAGCAGGAAAGACGTTTTCGCCAGTCTTGGCCAGCATGGTGCCGTCGCAGCAGATTCCGCCGAAGTTCGGGTCCAGAAAAACCGCGTGCGGCCGATCCTCGGATCGCCTGAGCTCATTCAAGATACCTCACGTTCACCGGTGGGTGCGATCGGACAGTCACTGAGTGAGGTCAGCGAGCGTAGCCGGCGCGCAGATGACATCGAGAAGCGACTTGCCGAAGGCCATGCGGTTGTTTCCCTGGACACGGCCGATATTGATCCATCGTTCATCCCGGATCGAATGCCAGGAGC
Organism: Rhizobium sp. Nf11,1; assembly: GCF_050587665.1. Taxonomy (NCBI): domain Bacteria; kingdom Pseudomonadati; phylum Pseudomonadota; class Alphaproteobacteria; order Hyphomicrobiales; family Rhizobiaceae; genus Rhizobium; species Rhizobium sp. Nf11,1. The sequence continues at coordinate 35,096 of NZ_JBOBHU010000025.1, forward strand.
GGCGGAGGCCCATGAGCGCCTCGTAAACTCTATCCGAGAACAAGGCCAACAGGTTCCCATTCTGGTCCGCCCACACCCGGACAAGCCGGGCCGGTACCAAGTTGCCTTTGGACATAGACGTCTTCGCGCAATCACTGAACTTGGCACCCGTGTGAACGCGATCGTCCGAGAGTTGACCGATGAGCAGCTCGTTGTGGCGCAGGGCCAAGAGAATAATGAACGGCAGGATCTCACCTATATTGAAAAGGCTCGGTTCGCCGATAAGCTCCAGCAACGCTTCTCCCGCGACGTGATCATGTCAGCCATGTCGGTGTACAAAAGCGACCTATCGAACATGTTGTCGGTAGTGGGGCGCATACCCGATGATTTGATTGACTCGATCGGCCCAGCGCCCTCCATCGGTCGCCGCAACTGGATGGAGCTTGCCGAGCTTCTATCGAGCAAGAAGTTGCTGGATCGAGCAATCGCATTCACTGGAGCAGAAGAAGTCCAAAGCCTTCCGTCCGAAGGGCGCTTCAAGGCGCTCCTCGCACATTTGAAGCCTCGTCCTAAGAAGGCGCAGGCGGACGTTTGGTCATCTCCCGCTGGCGAACGCCTCGCAAAAGTCACGCACAGCGATGCCAAGGTCGAGATGGTGATTGATCGGAAACAAGCGCCCGATTTCGCTGCTTTCGTCCTCGACAAGCTTCAATCGCTGTTTGAAGAGCATCGCTCAAAAAACTGAGCACCTGAAGTCATCGGAATAAGGAGAAAGCCGCAAAAGAAAAAAGCCCCCGAACGTAGCCGTCACGGAAGCTCTTCTCGATGTTTAGCAGCTAGAGAATCGCACTTCCGGGAATCACTGTCAAGAGTCTAGGCGTCATTCGACGAGCGGATTTCTTTTGCCTTTAGAAAGGTGAAGGAAATGGAGAGTGGAAGTGTGACGACGCCCTTCGGGCGGCGGACGATGTCGCTTGGGCTGTTTGCCAGACAGGTGGCATCCCGCAAGATTGAACCTGGCAAATCCATCGATAAATGGAAACTGTATCGAGCGCTCTGCGAGGCGAAGCCTCTTCTCGGCGTGACGGACCGAGCGCTTGCGGTGCTCAACGCACTGCTCAGCTTCTATCCGCACAACGAACTGTCGGAAGAGCACGGTCTCGTCGTGTTCCCGTCGAATGCCCAACTGTCGCTTCGCGCGCACGGCATGGCCGAGCAAACAATCCGGCGGCATGTTTCTGTCCTTGTCGGCGCAGGATTGCTCATCCGTAGGGATAGCCCTAACGGTAAGCGATACGCACGCAAATCCAGATCCGGTGAGATCTACGTCGCCTATGGATTTTCTCTGGCGCCATTGCTGGCCAGATCCGTAGAGATCGAGCAGCTCGCCGCCAAGGTCGTTGCTGAACGGCTGCACCTCCAGCATCTACGCGAACGTTGGACGCTCTGCCGCCGAGATGTCGTCAAGCTGGTCGAAACCGCGTTGCAGGAAAAGGCCGAAGGCGACTGGCCTGAGATTACCCTGGATCTCCAGGAACTGACAGCCAAGCTGCCCCGCGTCCCGACGATCGATCAACTCGAAACCGCGCTTGACGAATTGGAACTGCTTCGCGAGGAGGTGATCAAACAATTGGAATTGCAGCTAAAAAGCCAAAAAGAGAGCGGCAATCCCTGTCAGAATGAGCGGCACATAAAGAATTCACACACCGAATCTCTTACTGAATCTGAACCGTGCTTGGAAACCGATAGGATGGTGACCACGCAAATCGCTCAATTGGCACCGCAATCCGTACCTCAGCGGCGAACTGATCAGCCAAACCGGGAAAATTCAGGCTCATCGACGAGGGGAGGGGACCCCCAATCTGCCGAGTTGAGATCCTTCCCGCTCAGCCTCGTGTTGCAGGCTTGCCCCCAAATATCAGACTACGCTCCCGGCGGCAGGATCGGGAATTGGCGCGATCTGATGTCGGCCTCAGTCGTCGTTCGGTCGATGCTCCAGGTCAGCCCCTCAGCCTATCAGGAGGCCTGCCTAATCATGGGACCCGCAAATGCCGCTGCCGTCATGGCCTGCATTCTCGAGAAAGGAGAGAACATAAACTCAGCCGGCGGCTATCTGCGCGATCTCACCCGGCGGAGCGAGCGTGGCGAGTTCGGGCTAGGACCGATGCTTATGGCTCTGCTGCGCGCCAATGGACAGCAAGAGAGACTGGTCAGTTGAAGGGAGCGGACTTCGTTCCTTTGCCGCCCAGAAGGGACGCACGGATTCGCTGCGTCTTGTCAGGCTGAACTTGGCTTGGACCAGTCGTTTCAACTGACAGGTCTGTGTTTCCCTGTTTCCGGCTGAGTCCCAAGAAGCGCTGTTGGGCGAGCAATCTGTCTTCCGTTGACACAGGTTCGACCGGGCAGCCGTTGATGTCGTGCCTGTACGCGTCGGGCTGAGCGCTCGCAAAATAGTACCGTTTCGAGTGGACAAAAGCGGCAACCGCACGACGGAGCGTAGTAACGGTCACATCCGGTTTGAGTGCGGAGCGAAACTCCTCAAACAGACCGCGGGCGAAAGGGCGGATCGCATCACCTGGCGAAGCGGGCAGAATGCCAGCTGGCTATCTGAGCAGGTTGTTGATGGCAGCTGCTTTTTCAACATCTATGGGTATTGCCGCTACGGGGCCGCGGCTGACCGTCCATGACTTCATGTTCATCGTGCCTCTTTGCAATCGGCAGGCAGGTAGGCGTCGATCGTAACAGACTCAAGACGGACACTTCGACAATCGAGCAGCAGCCCCGCACCCGCTTTGGGAGGACTACAGCACGGGAATAGCTGCATTGCACAAAATTTGGGTTCCTTGTGCCGAATTTCTCGTCATACTGCACGTAGCTGAAGCACATGGCGGTCTACTCCTCCCAGTACCGCTGCATCAGCTGTTCCCCTCTGGAGGTTATTGACCTTCACCCTTTAAAGGGCCGCGGTTTCCGCTGGCCCTCTTTTTTTTTGCCGGCATGGCTTCCAGTCCAATGTCTGGAGGCAACCTAGCAGAGCACCTAAACACGGGCGATCTGCGGCTGTCGGCGGTTCCGACCCAGCTCTGCGTTCGTGAAGTTTGCTGCAACCGAGGCACGCCGACGACGATCAGTGTCCAAAAGGTGAAGGAGGTGCCGCCGGCGACACCGCGATGAACAGAAGTTCGATGCTTCCCAGCTCCATGAGTGTCAGCCGCGCGCTCCGACGAGGCGCTCGCGAGCCTCATGTGTCATTTGTGTAGCGCGCCGTATTTTAGCCAACCCTCAGCCATGTAGGATTCTACAGAAGCCATCATAGATTCCGCGATGTCTAATCGGAGGACCGCAACCATCGATGGAGAGAGATATGTCGATCCCACTCATATCACCAGTATTCCTGCCGGAGGATCATCCCGACCTGCTCGAAAACACGGATCTGCCGGCAAAGGTCATACGGAAGCTGCGCGACGCCTGCTTCACCCGGCTTAGCGATTTTGACAATTTGTCCGACATCGACTTGCTCCGCGAGCCAGGAATTGGTTTGCGTGACGTCCGGATCGCCGGGACGCTCGCGCTCGGCAAAAACTCAGCAATGGTGACAACCCTGTTGACTAGCCTCATCTTCGTGCATCGCTCACCCAGATCTAACCAATTTCCTCACTTCCAGGATGGTGGTCGTCCAAGAGCGGGGAATCGAAACTGTATCGGCAACGATAGAACAGCCATTTTCTCGTTGGCGGACTTTCCCCGGGTCGTCTCTTGCAAAGGTCCAGGACAGGGTCAGAAAGCTACATGTGCCACGGCTTTCGCCGCGTCGTGGTGAGCACGACAATCAGTTCGGGATGGGCAAGCTCGGTCTTGAAGTGCTCCTCGTTCGTTTAGTGAATAATTTGCGCCATCCTGCGACCGATTCTCCGGGGAGGACAGGCGTTGCCGGCAAGGGCAGGCTGGGTGTTTCGTTGCTTGGTTCAAAAATCGCCGTTTGGCAGTTTGTTATTGGCGCTAACGCGCCAGTACGCTGCCATGCTCAATCACCATCGGGTGCGCCAAGCATTTCGAAGAGAGTCTTCGATATCTCGAACTGCCGCGCAATGCCGCGCCCCATGGAGTTTTTAATGATCGTCTCCGTCAGAAGACCCCTTTTTACAAGAAGATTGACGGTTTCCTTCGCGCCGCTGCGTGTCAGCTGCAAAAGCTCGGAAATATTGGTCAAGGTCAGCGGCTGATGGGCCTGGCTCATCGAATAAAGCACCGACATCATGCCGATTTCCTTGAGCCGCGCGGTCGGCGTTTCGTCCTCCAGCGGATGATCCAGGATCTCCTGTAGGACGAGTCCGTTGAACAAGGCGTTGTGCCAATGTGTCTTGATCGCTCTTGTCATGTTTTTTTTAGTGGTTTAAACGCGTCATTATAAGTTTTGCTGCATCGGGCACGATTCGCTTCATCGGTGATCGCAGCCTGTCGTCCTGGAAGGGCCTGTGCATGAAAAAACCTGTGCTCAATTTGCTGTTCCCCATTTGCTGCATAGTATCACTCTATCTTGCTTCCGCTAGTCATACGCGGGCCGACGATTGGGGATGCCAGGTAATTTTATGCCTTTCCAATCCGGGCGGCCCCACGCAATTCGCCGAGTGCCGCCCGCCGGTCGAAAAGCTTTGGCGGCATCTCGCTCGGGGCCATTCCTTCCCGACCTGCAGCGGCGTCGGCTTCCACAGCTCAAAGCCCGGCTATGAACCCTATTACTGCGACGACGGCTACAAGCTCGTCGGCCGCTATGAGCCGCGCGGCCAGGAAGCCACCTGCATCTCGACGACGCTCAGCGAAGTGAGCCACACGCTGTGCCGTTTCGATTCAGATCGGGAAGGAAGCTCTTCCGGATCGGTTCTTTCTCCGCGATGGGAGCGCGTGAACGGTCATTCCAGGTGCATGGCCTATTCCATCACGCGCCCGAATGTTCGATCGCAGCCGCATTATGTCGATGTCACCATTGACGGCTCCGGCACCCATAGGGTCTGGTACTGACCATGGGGGCATTCGTAGATTTCGCCCAAACCTGCGCGCCGGCCGTGCAGGTCGAAACGCTGGCGGCCGTCGTCAGCCTCGAGAGCCGGTTTCAGCCCTACCATCTCCGCCTCAGAAACGGTGACCCGCTGACAGCGCAGCCGACGTCGAAAGCCGAGGCGATCGAACTTGCGACGTCGCTGATGGCTGAGCACCAGCAGATTCAGCTCGGGCTTGGCGGCATTTCAACCGCCGAACTCCAGAAGCTCGGCCTCTCCGTCTCGGACGCCTTCGATCCTTGCCTCAACCTCAAGGCCACAGGCGCTCTGCTCGACGGCTATTACCGGCTCGCCGCCGGCGCCGGGGCTGAACCAGCAAGAGCGGAGGCAGTGATGCTGCAGTCCTATTATGGACGCGGCGATCCCTCGACTGACGCCATGGCCGGATATGATGTGCGGGTGCGCGAGGAAGCCAAGCGTCTGTTGCCGGAGCTGTCCTCACTGACCGTTTCGAGCGCACCCGAACCGGCGGATCTCGACCAACAGCGCGACGTCGAGGACGCGCAGAAGCAATCCGTACAATCGTCTCGAACCGCCGAAGCAATGCCGTGGGATGTGTTCAGCACCCGGCGGCAGTCTTCGGTCCTCGTTTTTCAAAACCGCCGACCGGAGCCAACCGAATGATTTCCAGAGACACTCTTCGCCCTTTCGCCGCATCGACCCTGATGGCCGTAGCCCTCGTCGCATTGCTAGTCGAGCCAGCCTTCGCGCAATCGGCCGGCATCGAGACCGTGCTCCAGAACATTGTCGACATGCTCACCGGCAATATCGCCAAGCTGCTCGCCGTCATCGCGGTGATCATCATCTGCATCGCCTGGATGTTCGGCTACATGGATCTGAGGCGGGCCGGCTTCTGGATCATCGGTATCGGCGGCATTTTTGGCGCCACCGAACTCGTCAACACCATCGTTGGAAGCTGACCCGTGGCGAGCGCCCCGACATTGGAAGAAGACACGCTGTTCTTGGCCTGCACCCGGCCGGCCATGATTGCCGGCGTGACCATGGAGGCGATGGGTTTCAACATCATGCTGACGACCATCCTCTACATCACCGCGGGATCGATCGCCTATGCACTGGTCGGCGTCGTTTTTCATTTCATATTCCGGGCGCTGGTCAAACACGACCACAACATGTTCCGGCTACTTGTCGCCTGGCTTGAAACCCGCGGTCGCTCGCGCAATGCCGCCTATTGGGGCGGCGCAAGCCTCTCTCCGTTGAGACTTCGCAGACGCTATGACGAGAGGGACCTGAGCCTTGCCTAGTCTTGTGACGCTTCGCGCCCGTGAACTCGGGCCGGAAACCTTCATTCCCTATGTCCGCCATGTGGACGAGACGACCCTCGCGCTCTCCTCGAGAGCGATGATGGTGATGCTGGTGCTCGAGGGTGTGTCCTTCGAAACGGCCGACATTCTCGATCTCAACGGGCTGCACCGCGATCTCAATACGCTTTACCGCAACATTGCCGACGAGCGACTGGCGCTCTGGACGCATGTCATCCGTCGGCGCGACAACGCCTATCCCGATGGTGAATTCACAAATCCGTTTTCCGCGGAGCTCAACGCGAAATACCGCGAGCGCATGGTCCGGGAGGATCTGTTTCGCAATGACCTCTATGTCAGCCTGATCTGGCATCCCGATCGCGATCCGGCCGAAAAAGCCGCAAGCTTCGTAAAGCGATTGCGTAGCGCCCGCCGCAGGGGCGGGGAGGTGGACGAAACCGCGCTCAAACACCTTCGCGACAAAGTGACGGATGTGGTCGCCGGCCTCAAGCGCTTCGAGCCAAGATCCCTTGGCCTCTATGAGAAAGACGGCATCCTGTTTTCCGAACCGAGCGAAGTGCTGCATCAGCTTGTCGGCGGACGACGCGAGCCTGTCCCGCTGACCGAGGGCCAGATATCCTCGGCGATCTACTCCGACCGCGTGATCTTCGGCCGCGAAACCGCCGAGATCCGCCACGAGGCGATGAACCGCTATGCCGGCATGTTCGGCTTCAAGGAATATCCCGCTTCGACGCGTTCCGGCATGCTCGACGGCATCCTGACCGCGCCCTTCGAGCTCATCTTGACGCAGTCCTTCGCCTTCGCCTCAAAAGCCGACGCGCGCACGATCATGGGGCGCAAGCAAAACCAGATGGTCAGCGCCGGCGACAAGGCCGCCTCGCAGATCGGCGAGCTCAGCGAAGCGATGGATGATCTGGAATCCAACCGCTTCGTTCTTGGCGAGCACCATCTGACGCTGTCGGTCTTCGCGCCCTCGGTCAGGGAGCTGACCGACAATATGGCCAAGGCCCGCGCCCATCTGACCAATGGCGGCGCGGTGGTCGCCCGTGAGGATCTCGGACTGGAAGCGGCCTGGTGGGCGCAACTGCCGGGCAATACTCGCTTTCGGGCGCGCTCCGGCGCCATTACCTCGAAGAACTTCGCAGCTCTCTCGCCCTATCACTCCTACCCGACGGGACAGAAGGACGGCAATGAATGGGGTTCTGCCGTCGCCATGCTGAAGACCGCGTCGGGCTCGCCGTTTTACTTCAACTTCCATCATGGCGATCTCGGCAACACCTTCGTCTGCGGCCCATCGGGCGCCGGCAAGACCGTGCTTCTCAATTTCATGCTCTCGCAACTCGAAAAGCACGACCCGTATATGGTGTTTTTCGACAAGGATCGTGGCGCCGATCTTTTCGTTCGCGCCGCCGGCGGCAATTACCTGCCGCTCAGGAATGGCGTTCCCACCGGCTGCGCGCCCTTAAAGGCACTCGACCTCAACGCGGCCAATAAGGTGTTCCTGGCGCAATGGGTGGGTAAGCTTGTCGGGTCCGCGACGCGGGAGCTGACCGTCTCAGAACTGCGAGACATCGCCTCGGCCGTGGATGGTCTCGCCGACCTTCCCGTTGAGCGCCGCTCGATCGGCGCGCTTCGGACATTCCTCAACAATACCGATCCAGAGGGTATCGCGTCGCGGCTCAGGCGCTGGGAGAGGGGAGGGCCGCTCGGCTGGGTGTTCGACAATGAGCTCGACGACATTGGCATTGGCGCGAAGTTCATCGGCTACGACATGACCGATTTCCTCGACAACGAGGAGATCCGCACGCCTCTTATGGCCTATCTCTTCTACCGCATCGAGCAACTGATAGACGGTCGCCGCATCATCATCGTCATCGACGAGTTCTGGAAGGCGCTAAAGGACGAGGGTTTTCGCGAGCTCGCCCAGAACAAGCTCAAAACCATCCGCAAGCAGAACGGACTGATGCTGTTTGCCACTCAAAGCCCACGCGACGCGATCGCCTCGCCGATCGCGCATACGATCATTGAGCAATGCCCGACACAGATTTTCCTTCCCAATCCGCGCGGCGACCAAGGCGACTATGTCGACGGCTTCAAGCTGACCGGGCGGGAATTCGAACTGGTTGCACGCGAACTCCCAGTCGAAAGCCGTCGCTTCATCGTCAAGCAGGGCCATAACAGCGTGGTTGCAGAGCTGAACCTCAATGGCTTTGACGACGAACTTGCGATCCTGTCGGGGCGAACCGCCAACGTGGAGCTTGCCGACGCCGTCCGCGCCGAGCTTGGCGACGACCACTGCGAATGGCTCGCCGTATTCCAGCAAAGAAGGAGAGCGCTCTAATGGGTATGCGCCAAACCGCCGCGATCACAACGATCCTGGCTTTGATCCTCCCCGCCAATCACCCCTCAGCCCAAGGCATACCGGTGATCGACCAGACGGCGATCGCCAAGCAGATCGAAAGCATCGCCCAGCTGAAATCCCAGCTCGATGCGCTCAATCAGCAGATCGAGCAGGCCCAGCAACTCTATGGCTCGCTGAACAAGATCACCGACATGGCCGATGTCGCGAGCCTGTTGAACGACCCCGCGATCAGAAGGGCGTTGCCCCCTGACTTCAAGACGGTCGAGAGCCTGTTTAACGGCCAAGGCACCGGCGTCTTCGAGAGTTCGGCCACGAAGTTCCTCGACAGTAACTCCACATACCGGACCGACGCTGAAGATTTCTATGCCCAGGAACTGAGCCGCGTGCAAAATCAGAACGCCGGGCAGATGAGCCTCGGCGAACAAATCTATGATGCCGCGACCAAGCGCATCGACGGCATCGACCAGCTTCGCCAGAAGATCTCCAGCGCAGCCGATGCCAAGGACATTGCCGACCTGCAGGCGCGCTTGCAGGCGGAGTCGGCGTACTTGCAGACCGACGTTCTTCGTATGCAGGGGCTCCAGATGATCCAGAGCGCGCAAGGTGAGGTCGACGACCAGCGCAAAGCGGAGGATTGGCGAAAGCGCATGGACGCCATGGGAGCGGCCCTGCCATGAAGCGCGTTCTCCCACTCATTATGCTGGGCGTGCTCGCTTCATGCTCCGGTGAAACGCAAAAGGTCCATACCGTCGATGAACTTCTCGCCGACGAGCCCCTTCTGGCGAAGATCCTCGGCGAATGCCGCAACAATCCCGGTGAACTCGGCAGCACGTCCAATTGCCAAAATGCCGAAAGCGCCGACGGCAAGCTGCGTCTGGAGCGGATGCGCCAATCGCTTGGAGGCTGATGCATGTACCAGGTCTTCAGCTTCGTCGATGCGCAATTCAAGGCACCGCTCGAAAATTTCATTTCTTCCGGCACGTCGAATATTGCCAATTGGGTCAGCGGACCGCTGACGGCGGCACTCACGCTCTACGTCGTACTTTACGGCTATCTGGTGCTACGCGGCTCGGTGCAGGAACCCGTTCTCGAATTTGCTTTCCGGGCTATCAAGCTTGCCATCATCGTCATGCTGGTCAGGAATGCCAGCGAGTACCAGACCTACGTCACCAATATCTTCTTTGAGACGCTTCCGAAAGAAATCTCCCAGGCGCTGAACAGCGGCACGGCGCCGAGCGCCTCGACCTTCGACAGCCTGCTCGACAAGGGTCAGCGCTGCGCCTACGAGATCTGGTCTCGGGCCTCCTGGCCGGTCGATATCGTTACCGGGATCGGCGGCATGATGGTGATCGGCGCAAGCTTCATCGTCGCGGCGATCGGATATATCGTCTCGCTCTATGCGCGGCTGGCGCTCGCAATCGTACTGGCGATCGGTCCAATTTTCATCGCGCTGGCCATGTTTCAAGCAACACGCCGCTTCACCGAATCCTGGATCGGCCAGCTCGCCAATTTCGTCATCCTTCAGGTCCTTGTCGTGGCAATCGGGTCGCTGCTGATCACCTGCATCGATACAACATTTACCGCCATCGAAGGCTATAGCGACGTGCTGATGCGGCCGATCGCGCTTTGCGCCATCTGCCTCGCCGCGCTCTACGTCTTTTATCAATTGCCCGGCATCGCCTCGGCGCTTGCAGCCGGCGGCGCCTCGCTCACCTACGGATACGGGGCGGCACGCGATGCGCACGAAAGTACGCTTGCCTGGGCCGCCTCCCGGGCCGCCGGCGCGGTCGGGCGCGGCGCGCGATCGCTGAGCCGACGCACGACAGAACGCACGGCCGAATGACGGCCGCCCGGTAAACTCCTCAAGGTAATTCCGCATGATCCGCACGATTTTATCGCTCTTTCTCCTTACCGGTTTGGCGAGCTGCGCCTCGATCTCCTACCCGCTTCCCAAGTGTGACGGCTATGCCCGCCGTCCGCTGAACCGCGCAATGTGGCAGTGGGAGGACAAGAGCCCCACCAGACAGCCGACCTCCGCTGCAACGCCCTATGCCGAGGTGCAGAACCAGGCCGCGCCTGCCGCCTTCGAACAGTTCGACATCGCCGGCTCCTACCGAAACTGCGGGGAGGAATGACATGGTGACCACGGACAGTCTCAAGAGCTATTTCGATAAGGCCCGCCGCTTCGATCAGGACCGCCTCCTTCAGGTCGAGCGATCTGCGCGCATCGCCTGGTCTGTTGCGATCGCCGCCGGCGTACTCGCCGCCGCATCCGTCTTTGCGATCGCGGCGCTGACGCCGCTCAAGACCGTCGAGCCCTTCGTCGTCCGGGTCGACAATTCGACCGGCATTGTTGATGTCGTCTCGGCGCTCACCGCGACCGCCGGCAGCTATGATGAGGCCGTGACTAAGTACTTCGCGGCCAAATATGTGCGGGCTCGCGAAGGTTATGTTTGGAGCGAGGCGGAAGAGAATTTCCGCAACGTGGCACTCCTGTCGACCCAGGCCGAGCAGACCCGATTTGCCGCACTCTATCGCGGCAGCAACCCGGATTCGCCCCAGAACGTCTATGGCCGCGGCGCGACCGCACGCATCAATATCGTGTCGATTTCGCTGATCAACGCCAACGTCGTCTCGGTCCGCTACATGCGTACAGTCACGCGCGGCGAGGAGGTGAAGACCACCCATTGGGTGGCAACGCTCACCTTCTCCTATGCCAACGCCCCGATGTCCTCCACCGACCGCCTGGTCAATCCTCTGGGGTTCGTCGTCAGTGACTATCGCGCCGATCCGGAGACCATCAATTGAGACCGCATTACCTCATTTCCCTTCTGCTGGTCGGAAGTCTCGCATCCTCAGCCCTCGCACTCGAGGTTCCGCGCGGCGCGACCCAGGACAACCGTATCCGTTTCGTCAACTACCAGCCCTATAACATCACGAAGATCGTCGGCGCGCTGAGATCCTCGGTGCAGATCGAGTTTGCCGCCGACGAGGAAATCGCCCATGTCGCACTCGGCAACTCCGTCGCCTGGGAGGTGGCACCGGCCGGACACATTCTCTTCCTGAAACCCCGGGAGAACCAGCCGGTCACTAACATCTCGGTCGTGACCACGCGCCGCGACGGGTCGACCCGCAGCTACCAGATGGAACTGACCGTGCGCGACGGCTCGGTCGCCGCCGGCCAGAACACTTACTTTTATGTGAAATATCGCTACCCGGCCGATGAAGCGGAGAGGCGGCGGCTGGAGGCGGCCGCCCGGGCTCAGGCCGCGCAGTCGGCGGAGGCCGATCGGGTGCTCGGCCTCCACGAAGCCTATGGTCCGCGCAACTGGCGCTATTCGGCGGAAGGGTCGCAAGCACTCGAGCCGCAGGCGGTCTATGACAACGGTAAGGTCACCACCTTCTCTTTCGTCGGAAACCAGGAGATGCCGGCGATCTACATGGAAAATTCCGACGGCACGGAAAGCCTCGTACCAAAATCGGTCTCGGGCAACCTTGTGCTCGTCCATGCGATTAGCCGCAAGTTCATCCTGCGCCGGGGAGGGGATGTGCTCTGCATCTTCAACGAAGCCTACGATCGCGTCGGTATCAATCCCGAGACCAACACGACATCACCGTCCGTCGAACGTGTCATGAAGACGCCGACGGGCGAATAAGGATAGGGAGGTCCAATGGCCGAGGAAGAACCGAACCGGATCCCGGGCGAGCGCGCCGAAACGACCACCGGCCGCAGGCTCGACAACAATCCGGTGCTCAAACGCGGCGCGGTCGCGCTTGCGATCGTCGTCTTCGTCACCTTCGCGCTCTGGTCGATGCGCGGAGAAAACAAGGATGGTGACGGCGCACAGCCCGAGCGCGTCGTCATCCGCCAGACATCGGACTTCGAGCCGGCGAAGGAAAAAGCCGAACCGGTCGTCACGCCGACCGAAGTCAAATTGCCGACGCCGGTCGTCACCGAGGCGGCCCCGTCGGAGGACGATAAGCTGCTCGACGCCGCACGTCGCGCGCCGGTGATCGCTTTTGGCGGCAGATCGCCGTCGACGCATCGCCAGACAGACGAGAAGACGGCCGACGCCACGTCGAACTATCTGCCGCTGGGTGTCAATCCAGTGGGCATCAACACACAAGCCGAAAACGAAGATCAGCGCTTCAACCGCCTGATGACCCCCACCCAGTTGCAGGGGTCGCGCGCCGGCACGCTCGGTAACCGGGACTTCATCGTTGCAATGGGAACCTCGATCCCTTGCGTGCTCGAAACCGCGCTCGCCTCCGACCAGCCGGGCTTCACCAGTTGCGTCATCAATCGGGATGTCCTCTCCGATAATGGCCGCGTCGTGTTGATGGAAAAGGGCACGCAGGTGGTAGGCGAATATCGCGGCGGCCTGCAGCGCGGACAAAAACGCCTGTTTGTACTTTGGAACCGCGCCAAGACCCCGAAAGGCGTGATCGTCACGCTCGCGTCGCCGGCAACCGATGCGCTCGGGCGCGCCGGTATGGACGGCTATGTCGATACCCATTGGTGGGAACGGTTCGGCAGCGCCATTCTGCTATCCATCGTCGGCGACGCGACCTCCTATGCCAACAGCCGGCTGCAGGACAGCGATGTCGATGCCCAGAACACCACAAATGCGGGCAACCAGGCGGCGGCCATCGCGGTCGAGCAGTCGATCAACATTCCGCCGACGCTCATGAAGCATCAGGGCGAACTGGTGTCGATCTTCGTGGCGCGCGACCTCGACTTCTCAAGCGTCTATCGCCTGCGCGTTACCGAACCTCGCAATCGCATCTATGACCGCGCCGTACTCGGGGATTTCCTGCCGGGTTCGAAGCTCGTGACCAAATAGGCTCTCTCATGACCGAAGGCCCAGACGCCGGTGTCGTACGGGAGCTGCTTGTTCCCTTTGCAGACTTCTTGGCTGACGAGACACTCTACGAAGTGATCGTCAATCGGCCCGGGCAAGTCCTGACGGAAGGTGTCGGTGGGTGGCGGACCCATGACCTGCCGGCCCTTTCGTTCCAAAAGTTGATGCGCCTTGCCCGGGCCGTGGCCAGCTTCTCCCATCAATCGATTGATGAAACCCGGCCGATCCTGTCGGCTACGTTGCCCGATGACGAACGCATCCAGATCGTTATTCCGCCGGCAACCGCCAAGGAGACCGTCAGCATCACGATCCGCAAGCCGTCTTCCGTGTCGCTCAGCCTGCAGGATCTGGAGAACGGCGGGCTATTCGCCGACGTCGCTCCGGTAAGCGGCGACGCAGCACCCTCCGACCACCGGCTCTTGGAACTCTATCGAACCGGCGCCCTTAGGGCCTTCCTTCAGGAGGCCGTGCTTGCGCGAAAGAACATCATCATCTCCGGCGCCACGGGCTCGGGCAAGACGACGCTTTCAAAGGCACTGATCCGGCATATTCCGGATCACGAGCGCATCATCTCGATTGAGGACACGCCTGAGCTCGTCATCCCGCAGCCCAACAACGTGCGTCTGTTCTATTCCAAGGGCGGGCAGGGTCTTGCAAAAGTCTCCGCGAAGGAATTGCTTGAATCCTGCCTGCGCATGCGCCCCGATCGCATCCTGCTTCAGGAACTGCGCGATGGGACGGCATTCTATTACATCCGCAATGTGAATTCCGGTCATCCCGGTTCGATCACAACAGTGCATGCGGACTCCGCCGAACTAGCCTTCGAACAGTTGACGCTGCTCGTGAAGGAATCGGACGGCGGCAAGGATCTCGAGCGCCGCGACATCCGTGAGATGCTCAAAATCGCCATCGATGTCGTTGTGCAATGCAGGCGCGTCGACGGGAAGTTTCGAGTGACGGAAATCTATTTTCGGGCCGCTGGATCTGACCCAGACGCCATCAACAGTCACTAGCGCGAATAGCGGGGCGGGGTAAACGGCTTCACTGCCGGCTGGCGGTCACCCACGCCGATCAAGATGATGTGGGTCAGATGATAAGGTCGTCGGCATAGACCGAAAGGACCCATCCCGGCAGGTAGGGAGCTGCCTGCAGCAGGTGGCCCCTTTCAAAGACCAGAACCTGCCGAGGCGGTTCGTTGAGATGTGAATTGTCAAAGACCATGCCCCGGTCGGCACGGAGGACGGCTTGCCGGATCAGCGGCTGCCCACGATCGTAGCGTGCTCGAATCTTTTCTTCCGGGACATCATGGCCGCCTTCTTCGGTGCGTCCCTTGACCCGCGCCACCGAGAGATCGGGACTGTCGACACCGACATGCATGACAATGACGATGTAGCCATGCGTTCGCGCTCTTTCGATGATCTCCAGCTTCGATGGGTGAGAGAAGACAGTCTCCGTCGCAAAACTTTGCCTGCCTCAAACATCTCCGCCCGGCGGTCGCGCGCAATCTCGGCGGCTTTATAAGCCGCTTCCATCGAGTTGTCCTTGAGCTCCTCGCGCTGAATGATGTCGGCATTGATAAAAGGACCCGCGAAGCTTGGAGCAACGCGGGTCTGGTAGAGAGTCGACTTGCCGGCGCCATTTGGTCCGGCAAGCAGGACAAGACTGGGTCTCATGCGGCTGCGTCATCCTTTGCGTAGATGAGGTTGCCACCTGCATCGAGACCAACGCCGCGACCCAACATTCTGCGTTGAGCAAAGAACTCTTGTTCAGCCGTCGTCGCTTCAGCCATCTTGGTCGTGAACGCATCGAGCCAAGCCGCTTCTTCATCCTCTTGGAGTTCGGTCGTATCGAGCCGGCCCTCCAGCGCCAGCTTTATCCGGCCGTAGTCGAAGGTCCCGGAATGCTCGATTGCTCGCCCGATCTTTACCCAATGGGTGATCTGACCGGCAACAGATCGGCTCTGAAGATCGGCTTCGCGACGGATGAGCGCCATAATGTCGTCAGCAAGTTTCACGGATTGAGCCATGGTCATCTCCTGCGTGACTATATGGGTAGCAAAATGCCACCTGAAAATCAAGGTGCGGGGCGGACGAGCCCCCAAGGCTGGTGATGTCGACACCTTCATGGCGCAGAGGCCGGTGTGGGGGATGACCGAGATTTGCTACAGAGGCGCGACCTGAGTGGTACGTGGCCAGATTTCAGAAGCGCTGGGCGTGGGTCGAGCTTGTGACCAAATTGAACTGATCTGTAAATCACGCCTGTGGTCGACTGGATTTTAGGCTTCGGAGGCGGCTCGACCATGAGATCGAACAGGGGTCAAGGCTTTACATGAGCGGCGGGCTAAATTATATATTCTCCACAAGGAGAATGATTATGGCCAGCACATCACACGCCTACACGCCAACCGAAGCGGCGGCTGTCAGCGAGATCGCTGTGAAGTCGGTGCACAATGCGATCGACAAGCGCATCATCGAGACTCATCTTGTTGGCAGCAGGGGGCGAGCACTCACCGATGAGGATCTGCTTCGGTTGAAGCTCTGGTATGGCGTCGGATCGATCTTGTCTGCCGAGCGGCGCAAGCGCCTCTTCGACACCATCGACCAGAACCCCGATGCCAAAACCGTGAGGGCAGACGATTATCTCATTATCGACGTTGCGCGGGCACGAGAACAACTGGCCGCGCGGGCCGAGGCGCTTCGAGAAGCCGAACGAATGATTGAAAGCGTGAAAGGCGTCGTGGGCGGCGAGCCGGTTTTCAAGCGAACCCGTGTTCCCGTGCGAACGATTGCCGCGATGAAGATCCAAGGCGCAAGTACAGCGGAAATCGTCGAGGGCTATCCTTCGCTCACCGAGCGCATGGTGGAACTTGCCGAGATCTGGGTTGCGGCCCACCCCGCCAGAGGACGTCCGAAGAAGCTTTCGGAGCAGGGCCTGAAGGTGAAATCCGTGAAGCACCTGAGCCTTCGGAGCGAGAACGCCTCAAAACCGTCTGGCTCGACCTCGTGAGGTTTCTTATCGATGAATGCCTTCACACGTCTCTCGTGGCGGTGGCTCAAGCGCACGGCCACGATTGTTTTCATGTGAACTGGCTGGGACTGAGCGGCGAAACCGACTGGGACCTGATGCCTCGGATCATCGAGGAGGATTTTACTTTCGTAACGAACAATGCCCGCGACTTCCGGAAGCTCTACGCCAAGGAAGAGCTGCACGCGGGTCTGGTGATTATCGTCCCGCAGGTGCTGCCTGTGCTGCAACGAGACTTGTTTGCCATCATACTGCAGGATTTGGCGGACACCCAGGATATGGTCAACGAAGTCATCGAAGTGACCCTCGATGGCGAAGACGCTGTTCTCACGCGCTATTCGCTTCCAGAGGCATAGCGGTCTTCCCACGGAGATCATTGTCCTCCAATCGTCGACAGGTCGATCCGCATCTCGGCCGATCCAACGTTTTCGCTTTTCTCGACGCTTTGAGCGTCTGTATCGGCAGCCGGTAGGCATAAAGGGAAGGCGCCTGGCGATCAACATGCAATCGCCGTCGGGTTGGCCGCTTAAGAAGCGCGCCGGATGTGGCGGGCGAGGGAGGTGAGAGGGGGAGGGGGGAAGGGGTGTTCGCGACGGGTTAAGGTGGTCGGAGAGAGGCTCCGGCCGGCCCGTCATGGAGAACCGACATGGCTCAGGCCATCCAGAAAATTACCCTTAGCGCGGCGCGCGACATTCCCTTCAACAAGCTGGTCCTCAGCCAGAACAACGTTCGCCGGATCAAGGCCGGCGTTTCGATCGAAGACCTTGCGGAAGACATCGCGCGGCGCGGCTTGCTTGCCAGCCTCAATGTCAGGGCTGAGCTCGACGGCGATGGCAACGAGACCGGTTTCTACCGGGTTCCGGCCGGCGGTCGCCGCTACCGTGCCCTGGAGCGACTGGTCTCCCAGAAGCGGCTCGCGAAAACCGCCGGTGTCCCCTGCATCGTCAGCCAGGCGGCAACGCCGGAGGTCGAGGATTCCCTTGCCGAAAACGTGCATCGGGTCGACCTCCACCCGCTCGACCAGTTTCGGGCCTTCCAGACTTTGAAGGAACAGGGGCAGGATGAAGACGACATCGCCGCCCGATTCTTCGTCTCCGTCGCGACGGTGCGGCAAAGGTTGCGGCTTGCAGCGGTCTCACCGCGCCTTCTCGATCTCTACGCCAGCGACGAGATGACCCTGCAGCAGGTCATGGCGTTCTCGATCACCAATGATCATGTCCGGCAGGAACAGGTTTGGGACACGATTTCGCGCCAGCATGTCCGCGAGCCCTATTACATCCGCCGGCTTCTGACCGAAACGGCAATCCGGGCGAGCGACCGCCGCGCCGTCTATATCGGTATCGAAGCCTATGAGGCTGCCGGCGGTGTGGTCATGCGCGACCTCTTCGACGAGGACAATGGCGGCTGGCTGCAGGACCCGGCCCTTGTCGAGCAGCTCGTCATTGAGAAGCTCAATGCCGACGCCGAGGCGATCAGGTCCGCTGAAGGCTGGAAATGGGTCGATGCTGCCTTCGATTTCCCCTACGGCCATACGTCGGGGCTTCGCCGCTTCTACGGCGAGCAGCCGGAGATGACCGCGGATGAGCTGGAGCGCTACGATGCCGTCAAAGCCGAGTACGACGCGCTCGATGCAGCTTATGCCGAGGCCGAAGACTATAGTGAAGACACCGAGCGCAAACTGGAGGAACTTGGCGGCGAACTCGACCGGCTGAACGACCGCGCTTACGTGTTTGACGGCGACGAAGTCGCGCGCGGCGGCGCATTCATCTCGCTCGGTGCAAACGGCGAGCTCAAGATCGAGCGAGGTTTCGTCCGTCCAGAGGACGAACCGAAGATGGACGTTGATAGGAGCGACGCGTCGGAAGGTGATTACGATGTCGCCGGCGGCCGTCCGACCGGTTCTGCCGACGGCAACGCGGCGCATGGTGTCGGCTCCGTGAATGCCGAAAGCGAAGAAGAGGATGGTTCGCTTCGGCCGCTCTCCGAACGCCTGGTCCTGGATTTGACGGCAACCCGCACCGTGGCGCTGCGCAATGCGCTCGCCAATGATCCTGTCATTGCATTCGTCGCTGTGCTGCACGCCTTCGTGCTGAAGACCTTCTATCTCTACGGGTCCGATACATGCCTGGAGGTGACGCTGCAGAGCGCCCGATTCTCGCAGACGCCGGCGCTTGGTGATACCGCGTGGGCCAAGGAGATCGACCAGCGGCAGGAAGCATGGGGTCAGGATCTCCCCAAGGATCCCGACGCGCTTTGGGGCTTCCTGATCGGGCTCGACGACGCTAGCCGGCAGGCACTCTTTGCACATTGCGCCTCGCTGTCGTTGAATGCGGTCATCGAACCCTGGAACAAGCGCAGCCGCGCGATCGCGCATGCCGACCAGGTCGCACGATCGATCGGTTTCGACATGGTCGAGGCCGGTTGGACGCCAACGGCCGACAACTACCTGGGTCGGGTCACCAAGGCTCATATCCTCCAGGCCGTGCAGGAAGCGAAAGGCGAGCAATCGGCACAGCTGATCGGCCATCTGAAGAAGAGCGATATGGCGCGTGAGGCCGAACGGCTCATCGCCGGAAGCGGATGGTTGCCGCAGCCGCTCCGCGCGGCCGAAGACGTCACCAGCGATGATGTCTCCACAAAGGTCGAGAACACCGGTGTCACTCCTGACGCCGAGGTTGGCGCCGCGCTCCCCGCCTTCCTGACGGAAGACCTCGATTCCTGCGATCGGGACGACGACGCGGATCGAGAAGACGGCTACGGCCATCTCGACGCCGCTGAGTAAACCGATCTCCCCATCTCATCCAAGGCCCGGCCCCACAGCTGGGCCTTTCTTTTTAAGGAGCATTCCGATGCCCGACTATACGATTGAAACCACCTATCGTCTGCCGGTCTTCCGCCATCGCACCTATCGCGCCGAGTCGTGCGATGCCGCATGTCGCGCGGCAATTGAGGACAACGATTGGGACGACGCCCGGCATGACTACGAATCCGCAGGCGAGACTCATGTGACCGGCATCTGGCAAGGCGCCGATGCCGCCTATCGCGCTCCGGCCATCACAATTCGCTCTGAGTTGAAGGAACCGGTTCAGCGCAAGGCGGTGCACTTCGAAATCCTGCTCGGGGTCCTGAAGATCATCCTCGCCGACATCCGGTCGGACAGGCCAACCGCCTCCGATTGGGTCGCAAGAGCGTCGTGGGCGGTCGCCCGCGCGGAGGCGATCCTTGCCGGCGCACCCGATCCCGAATCCCTATCCGGGACGATCATAGGAGGCGAGAGCGATGGCTGAGATCATCGAGACCGTCGTCTATCGGTTCCATGAGCTGTCGGATGCGGCGAAGGACAGCGCCCGCGCCTGGTACAGCGAAGGCGGCTTTGACTACGACTGGTTCGATTTTGTCTATGAAGATTTCGAGCGCATCTGCGAAATCCTCGGCCTCCGCCTCAAGACACGCACGGTCCGTCTCCAGGGCGGCGGCTCCCGCCAGGATCCCTGTATCTGGTTCAGTGGGTTCTGGAGCCAGGGAGATGGTGCGTGCTTCGAAGCCTACTATTCCCACGGCAAGCAGGCGCCGCGCCGGATCAGGAAATACGCGCCGCGGGATGCAGAGTTGCATCGGATCGCCGACATGCTCCAAGCAATTCAGAAGCGCAATTTCTACCAGCTCCGCGCGGATGCCACCCATCGTGGCCACTACTACCATGCCTATTGCATGGCGATCTCGGTTGAGCGGGACAGTCCGTCGTACCAGGCAATGACGATCAACGCGGAGGAAGCCGTCATCGAGAGCCTCCGCGATCTTGCTCGCTGGCTCTACCGGCAACTCGAGCGCGAATACCAGTATCTAACGTCGGACCAGGCCGTCGACGCGGCGATTTCGGCCAACGGCTACACCTTTACCGCATCCGGCCAGCGCTTCGGCTGATCCGCGCCGGTGCGGCCAATCTCAGAGGAAGAGGGCCGTCAGGCGGGGGCGGTCAAGATGCGGCGGAGGGAGAGAAGAAGTCTCGCCCGTCACGGGTGCGGAAACCTGCCGTCGCGAACTCACATCTGACCACATCATCGGCTGCCACCGCCTCCGGCAGTCACCATCCCCAACAGCCCGGCCCAGTGCCGGGCGTTCTCGTTTCAGGAGACTCCTATGAACACGATGATTTACAGCGTTCAACCGGCATCGTCCGGCTTCAAGGTCGAAATTTCCCGCGGCGAACGCATCGGACGGGTTTCATCCGAATGGTTCTCGCGCCCCGACGACGAGCGATACCTGTCGCTTTCCGAACTCCATCATGCCGTCAAGTCTAGGGCCGAGCGAGCGCGTGTCCGGACAGTGGAAACCTCGGCGATCCGCGTCGAAGCGACCCGCAGCAATGCCGAGCGACTAGAACTGGTGGTGCCGGGCGGACGCCAGCCGATCGCGCCGACCCATTGGAGCTACGGCCAGCTTTGCAGCCTGGTCGGCGCTCCCGCGAGCTACATGCGCCAGCTTCCCGCGCCGCTTGCCGCGATCAACCTGCAGCACGGCCTCCTCGACGGCCGCACTGAGCTCGTAAAGACGCTGGAGATGGACGACGGCCGCACCGAGCTCAGGGCTGTGACGGGTCCCGACTATGGCAGGATCTGGGATCACGCGCTCGTCTCGGCGATCATGAACATCGCCGGTAATGGGACTGGAGATACCCTGTGGAAAATACCAGGGGTCCTCGATTGGTCTTCCATGACCCACAACCCCTTCGTCGACATCACCAAAGACACGACGACACTCTATGCCTCCGACCGCGATGTCTTCGTATTTTTGGTCGATGACACCCACCCGATCGAGGCGGGGCGGTTGCCGAACGGCGAGCCCGATTTGTATTTCCGCGGCTTTTATGCCTGGAACAGCGAGGTCGGCTCGAAAACACTTGGAATCGCGAGCTTTTACCTGCGTGCCGTTTGTGCCAACAGGAATTTGTGGGGCACCGAAAATTTCCAGGAAATCACCATCCGGCACTCTAAGTTCGCGGCACAGCGCTTTGCCCATGAGGCAGCACCGGCGCTGACGAATTTCGCCAATTCCTCGCCCGCCGCCTTTGTGGCCGGCATCCGCGCGGCACGCGAGCGGGTCGTTGCGCGAAACGACGAGGATCGCACGGATTTCCTGCGTAAGCGCGGCTTCTCCAAGGCCGAATCCGGCAAGATCATCGAGACGGTGCTTTGCGAAGAAGGTCGCCCGCCCGAGTCGATTTTCGACTTCGTGCAAGGGATCACGGCGCTCGCGCGGGGCAAAGCCCATCAGGACACCCGCCTTGAGCTGGAAGGCAAGGCAAAGAAGCTGCTCGAACAAGCTTCCTGATCGCCTCGACAAACCTTTCAACCAACCCCTGATCGCCCGGCGTTGCGCCGGGCCTTCCCCTTGCTGCGGCTAAGAAGTCGAGACTGGGCTGATCTACGCCTGATCCGTCCCGACCTGATGGGCGCTGAGCAACAACCTGCCCTTCGCTAAATTATGGAGAAATCTCATGAAGACCACCAAAGCGTATCTCGTAGAGCCACTAATCGGGACGATCCGCATCGTGGGGATCCCCAAAGAAAACCGGCTTGCCGTCATCCGAAACCTGATCGGCTGCGATCTCATCGACATGGTACAGATCAATGAGACCCTTGCCATTGTCGTCGACGACAACGGTCTACAGGAGGTCCTGCCTTGCGTGACGCAGCTTCACGGCTATCCGTCGCCGTTCGCCGGCAATCTCCTGATCATCGGTACGGACGAATATGGCGAGACCGTCGATGTCACGACCGAAATCGAAGACGTCGCCAGCCGGCTTACGATCGTCAGGCCGATGTTGCATCCGGTGTTCGAGCCGCTAAACGGCCCGCGCATTTTCGGCACGCGGCTGAGCGCCATGGAAGTGCATGTCGACCAGCGCCCGCCAGCGGTCATCAGCAAAGCCCATTGATCAGAAAGCAATTCCCTGGTTCCGCTGCTAGGGTAGTCTCGGCATATCGCCGTCGGCGACACGCCAGACCCATGGGATCATCTCCGGGCGCGTCTCCATCAACTCCGCAAGCGCTGTCTCGAAATCGTTGCTCGACCCGGTCGGCACGATATACATCGCGACAGGCCCCGACCGTTCTTGGGGCAGCGTGACAGATGCGATCGGTTGATCTACGGCTAGATTGAAGCGCAAGCCCTTCACGCTCTTGCGCCGCCATCCGGACAACTTTTCCAAAAGGCGTTGTTCCTCGACGCTCTCGAACGGAATCCAGTTCTCATTGACCACCATCAGCGCGATTTCCTCCACCGTGGCTATCCCCGCCCCCGAAATCCCGAAGGTCGCGATCATGAGGAGATGGAACTCTTTGTTCGAGCGCCAGAGCTCGAGCTCTGTTTCAAACCTGGCGTTCAGGCGTCTCCAGGTGCCGGCGTCGATCATGAAGGGGAAGGGTAGGTGGCGCACCAGGATTTTCTGGCCGTCTCTCGCAGCGTCGAAGTCCTTCACTTCCGCCACCGCCAGCATGAGTTTACGCGGCCCCGAACCGGACGCTTTCGCGCCGGCAAGTGCCGCCGCACGGCGAGCAGCGATCCCGTCCTTGTCCTCCGGGTGGAAAGCCTCGGGGACAAACAAGATGTCGCTGAGCGGCGCACCGCGAACATTCATTTGGCTAGCCGCATTGACAAGGCTTGCGCGAACACGCCCCCAGCCGCGCTTTCCGCTCCAGAGCGCAGTCCACTCTGTCAGTTCGCCCGTATCCCAAAGATAGTGCAGCAGGGCGCGTAGCGACAATTTCCTCGCTTCATTGCGCTCGCTCTCGGCCGGCTGCGATGGCTGAGCAGCGTTCGCGCGGCTGCCGCGTTTGGACAGGGAAAAATCGAGCTTGAGGATCGACGATCCGGATGCCGCGTCGATCTGGATCGCATTCCCGATCAGTGGGCCGAGACCGGAGAGCTCGTAGGGCGGTTCAAAGGATGAGCAGCCGGCTTCGTGATCCCGCCCGGTCAGCGGCATCCGCTTGACGAGGTATTGGCCGTCAACCTGGGCAATATACATCGGGACCGGCGGGTCCTTGCACTGGCACTGCGGCCGGAGCTTCTGTTCATACGCCTGCGGGAGGACACCCTGCAATTCCGGAGAACCCTCTTCGAATGACCTGCCGCCGATTAGAAACCGCCGCACATTGTCCCTCCTGATCGGTCATTTCAGTCGCACGTGATCGCGCCGACTGCGATGTAACACGAAGCCGGTCGACTATACTAGCGCAGAAAGACCACTATGGGTTATTGCTTCGGCCCGGCAGGGAGCCAACGCAGCGGAATTGGAAGGGAACAACAGTATGGGCCTGAGCTCGCACCGGTCGCAGCCCGTGTTGTGCCGGTGCTGAGCGTTGGGAGAGGGAGAGAGGGGCCGGAATGGGTTGGCCCGGCGAGACTTGGAGAGCGTCCGGGCGGGCCGGTCCTTTCTCGCTCTCGAACAGGGTATCCCATGAACGTGATCTCTTCCACGGCCGCGAACGCTGCGGCCATGCCGGGTGGCACCTCCAACGAACGTTTCCGCGCCAGTAAAATCCGCAAAGCCGGCGAGGCGCTTCTGCTGCTTCTTGAACGTGGAGAGGCAATCGACGCCGCCGATCTCCGCACCAACCTGGACGACGCTTTCGGCGGCTCGGATGCCGAGGGCCTCTGGACCTGGAAAGACGCCTACGAGGCATGCGAAGTCGCGCAGGTGCTCTTCCTGCGCAAGTTCGGTGCGGCGATCGCCGCCCGCTCAAACTCGTCGCAGGCAGCACTTGCGATGTTGACGAAGATCGCGAGCCTGATCCCCAGTCACAGGCGCCGCTCAGAGGAGAGCCAGCAGTTTCAGCAGTTCTCGACGCCGATTCCGCTGGGCTATGTCGCGGCCCGCGCTGCCGGCCTCGTGGCGAAAGACATCGTGCTCGAACCGTCTGCCGGGACGGGACTGATGGCAATCTTCGCCGAGCTTGCCCATGCATGCCTGGCACTCAACGAATATGCGCCTGTCCGGCATGCGCTTCTCGAGCAACTCTTTGCGGCCTCGACGGTCACGCAGCATGACGCCGCCCACATCGACGACTACCTTGACCGCTCGGTGAGCCCGACCGTCGTGCTGATGAACCCGCCGTTTTCAGCCGGCGTTCACGTCGAGGGCCGCGTGGCCGACGCCGCATGGCGTCATCTGACCTCGGCCTTCGCGCGGCTTGCCCCGGGTGGGCGGCTCGTGGCGATCACCGGTGCCAGCCTTTCTTCCGACAACCCGAACTGGCGAGACGCCTTCGTTCGCTTGCACGAGCGCGGCTCGGTCCTGTTCAGCGCCGCCATCGACGGCGGCGTCTATGCGCGGCACGGCGCGACAATCGAGACGCGCCTGACGGTGATCGACAAGATAGCCCCCGCCGATCCAACGAGCTTCGTTGCCTCGCACGGTGTCGCTCCCGATCCGGAAACATTGCTCGCCTGGATCTCCGCCCTTCCGCCGCGTTCCCCGTCCCTCCTACCCATCGGCATCCTGTCCGACTGCACAACAATGGCCGCACGCCAACGCGCTGATACGCTACCCCCTGTGGCGGCCAGCGCGTCTGCGGTGCGCTCTTCGCCTGCTGTCCGTGCCCCGCGTCCCGGGTTCTCGCCTGTGTGCCCTGCCGACGATCAGGTCGTCGAGCTCTCCTACGAGCTGCGCGATACTTCGCCCAAAATCCGGGTTGATGTCGCCGACGGCATTTACGAGCCCTATCAACTGCAGGCGATCCATATCCCCGATGCAAAACCCCATCCGGACAGGCTGGTCGAGTCCGTCGCAATGGCGTCGGTCGCGCCACCCAAACCGACCTACCGCCCGCATCTGCCAAAGCGTGCCGTCACCAAAGGCGATCTTTCCGACGCCCAGCTCGAAAGCGTGATCTATGCCGGCGAAGCCCATTCCGGCTATCTCGCCGGCCACTGGTCCGTCGATGCGAGCTTTGACAATCTCAGGGCAGTGACTCCAAACGCCGAGGGCGCGGTCCGCTATCGGCGCGGCTGGTTCCTGGGAGACGGCACAGGCGCCGGCAAGGGCCGTCAAGCGGCCGGGATTATTTTGGACAACTGGCTTAAAGGACGCCGCCGCCATCTGTGGATCTCGAAATCCGAGACGCTGATCGAGGATGCACAGCGCGACTGGAGCGCGCTCGGCCAGGAGAAGCTGCAGGTCACACCGCTTTCACGGTTCCGCCAGGGCGCGCCGATCAAGCTCCACGAAGGCATCCTCTTCGTCACTTTCGCCACACTGCGAAGTGACGAACGCGAGGGAAAGCGGTCGCGCGTCCAGCAGATCGTCGACTGGTTGGGAGGCGATTTTGACGGAGTTGTGATCTTCGACGAAGGTCATGCGATGGCAAACGCTGCGGGCGGCAGGTCCGAGCGCGGGGAAAAGGCTGCTTCGCAACAGGGCCGCGCCGGTCTGCGTCTGCAGCGTGCCCTTCCCGATGCCCGCGTCGTCTATGTCTCCGCGACCGGTGCATCCGAAGTCGAGTCGCTTGCCTATGCCGAACGGCTGGGCCTCTGGGGAGGCGCCGACTTTTCGTTCTCGACGCGATCCGAGTTCATTGCGGCGATCGAGGACGGCGGGGTGGCGACCATGGAAGTGCTTGCCCGCGATCTCAAGGCCATGGGCCTCTACGCCTCGCGGTCGCTCTCCTTCGAGGGCGTCGAATACGATATCCTCGAACATGCGCTCACCGACGAACAGGTACGCATCTACGATTCCTACGCCGAGGCTTTCCAGGTCATTCATAATCATCTCGACGCGGCGCTCGAGGCCTCCGGCATTTGTAGCAGCACGGGCACACTCAACAAAAGCGCCAAGGCCACGGCGCGTTCAGCCTTCGAAAGCTCGAAGCAGCGTTTCTTCAATCATCTTCTGACCTCGATGAAGACGCCGGCGCTGATTGGTGCGATCAACAACGATCTGGACCAAGGCCACGCCGCGATCGTTCAGATAATCTCCACCGGCCAGTCGCTCACCGAACGCCGGCTGGCAGAAATCCCGACCGAGGAGTGGGGCGATATCCAGGTCGACGTCACACCGCGCGAGATCGTCGCGGAATATCTCAACCATTCCTTCCCGATCCAGCTTTTCGAGGAATATTCCGACGACCAGGGCAATCTGCTGTCGCGGCCGGTCCATGATGCCGACGGCAATCCAGTCCTTTGCCGCGAAGCCGTCGCCCGCCGAGACGCTCTCCTTGAACGGCTCGGCAGTCTGCCTGCCATTCCAACGGCGCTCGACCAGATCGTCCAGCACTTCGGCACGACCCGCGTTGCCGAGATCACCGGCCGCACGCGTCGGATCGTGCGCCGTGACGGCAGCGGCGCGATTGCCCGCTTTGCCGTCGAGAACCGGCCGGGCAGCGCCAATCTCGACGAGACGCGCGCTTTCATGGATGACGAGAAGCCGATCCTGATCTTCTCCGAAGCCGGCGGCACGGGACGCTCCTACCATGCCGACCTCGGCGCCAGGAACCAGCGGCTGCGGCTCCACAATCTCCTCGAGGCCGGATGGCGGGCGGACGTGGCGATCCAGGGGCTGGGACGCAGTCATCGTACCAACCAGGCGCAGCCGCCGCGTTTCCGCATGATCGCCACCAACGTCAAGGCCGAACGGCGATTTCTGTCGACCATCGCCCGGCGTCTCGACACGCTTGGAGCGATCACGCGCGGACAGCGGCAGACCGGCGGGCAGGGGATGTTCCGCTCCGAGGATAATCTCGAATCCCAATATGCCCGCGATGCGCTCAGGCAGTTCTATAGGCTCATCCATGGCGGCGGTATCGAAGGCTGCTCGCTCGAAACGTTCGAGACGATCACCGGCCTGTCATTGACGGCAGAGGAAAATAGAATCAAGGACGAGCTGCCGCCGATTCACACCTTCCTCAATCGGATGCTGGCGCTGACGGTTCGCATGCAGAACTTGCTGTTCGATGCCTTCGAGCAATTGCTCGCCGCCCGTGTCGAGGGCGCGATTGCGTCCGGCGTTTACGACAAGGGGCTGGAGACGCTTGTTGCGGACCGCATGACGGTGAAGGATCGGCGGCTGGTCTATACCCATCCGGTCACCGGCGCGCAGTCGCATCTCTTGACCATCGAACGCATGGATCGCAACAGGCCGATGGTGCTTTCCGACGCATTGGAACTCGCCGCGCATGATCGCCAAGCGAAGCTTGTGATCAACGGCAAGTCCGGCCGCCCGGCCGTCCAGGTTCCGGCTCGCTCGTTCATGCTCGATGACGGATCAATTGAGCCGCGGGTGGCGCTCATCCGGCCGATGGACGAGATCCGCTTCGAGCTGCGTCAGCTCGAAGAGACGAATCGGGAGGAAACGGATAAGCAAACCTTCTCTGCCGCCTGGGAGGCCGAGGTCGCCAATCTCCCCGAATTTTCGCTTTCGACCATGCACGTTGTCTCCGGCCTGCTTTTACCGATCTGGAAACTGCTGCCGCAGGATTATTGCCGGGTCTATCGCCTTCAGACCGACGAGGGTGAGCGCATCGTTGGCCGTCTGATAACGTCCGAAGGGCTCTCTCGGCTGTGCCGGAATTTCGGGCTCGACCAGACCGAAGTCGTCAGCGCCGATCAGATCTGGCAATCGCTGCTCGCCGGATCCTCGGTTGTCGGACTTGCCGGCGGCATGACGCTGCGGCGTGTCCGGGCAATGAACAACTACCGAATCGAGCTCACCGGCTTCACCGACGGCATGCGCGACAGGCTCCGGGCAATCGGCCTGTTCTCGGAAATGATCGCCTGGAAATTGCGGTACTTCATTCCAAAGTCGGAGGAAGGACCGGCGATCCTGTCGCGCCTGATCGAACGGCATCAAGTTGTCGACGTCGACGGCCGGGGGTGACCGTGATGTTATCCGCCTCGCAACTGGCGGATCGTCTCGCGCGCGACGCGGAGGCTGTCTGCCGCTATTATCTCTCCGCCGGCCACCGGGCCGGCAATTACTGGATCGTCGGCGATGTCGCCAACAACAAGGGTCGTTCGCTCTATGTTCGGCTTAAAGGTGATCGTGCGGGTCGCTGGACCGATGCCGCCTCCGGCCAATATGGCGATTTGCTCGATCTCGTACGGGAGGCCTGTGGGCTTGTCGACTTCCGTGACGTCGCCGATGAGGCGCGGCGTTTCCTGAACGAGCCCCGTGATCCAGCCCGTGCTGAACCGGGATTGTCGCAAAGCGGTGACGCTCCAACTGCGTCGATCGACCGACCGGCTGGCGAACGGGCACGACGGCTGTTTCGAATAACCGAACCGCTTGCCGGCACGCTCGCCGACGGCTACCTGCGCCAGCGCGGCATCCTGCGGGCGGCCTTGCATCCGGCGCTGCGGTTTCACCCATCCTGCTACTACCGCGATCTCGCAAGCGGCGGGACCAGCCGCTATCCGGCCCTGATCGCTGCTGTGACCGATCAATCCGGTGCTATCACGGGCGTGCATCGCACATACCTTGCGTGCTCCGGATCGGAGCCGGGCGGCGTTGGCAAGGCGCCGGTCGACACACCCCGCCGTGCGCTGGGTACGCTGCTCGGCAATGCAGTGCGGTTCGGCTTTCCCGCCAAGGACCTTGTGCCGGTCATGATCGCGGGTGAGGGGCTCGAAAGCATATTGTCGCTGTCTCATGTGATGCCCGCCATGCCGATGGTTTCGGCGCTGACGGCCAATCACCTCGCCGCCTTCCGGCCGCCGGCAGGGTGTCTGCGCCTATACCTCGCCGCTGACGCCGATGCCGCCGGCCGGCACGGCATCGAAGGGTTGAGCCGCCGGGCGCAGGCGCTCGGCATCCTGCCGCTGGTGCTTAACCCCGAACTCGGCGACTTCAACGAGGACCTGCGACGGCTCGGGCCACACCGGCTCATGGCAAATCTCCGCGACCAGCTCGCACCGGAGGATGCGCAGACTCTTCTGTCCGTATGACGCGGCAGCCGCGGAGGCACATGGCGGGCGCGGCACTGCGCCGTGATGGACAGTGCCGGTCCGGAAGGGCCGCAATCCGGCTATGCGCGCGCCTGCGGGCCTGGCGAGAGGCGACCCTTATCATGCGGCGTCCAGGCCTTCAGCGGGTCGGTCAGGTTTCTTCCCCGCGCCGGCGCATTTTTCGCGCATCGGCTGATCCGGAAAGCGGGACCGCTTCCGGGCCGATGCCGGGCCGGCGCTCCTCGCGGGCCAGGAAACCTTCCCTCCGCCGCCCGGCGCTTCGCTGGGCCGCTCGCTTTGCTCGCGGTTCCGGCCCGTCTGCCGCGTGAACTGGGATCGCCGTCAGGCCGCGAGAGGCGCGGCCGAAACCGACGGAGACCATCATGAACCGCACACTTCCCATTGACGACGCCTTCGAGCCTCACCACGCATCCTCCCCGACCGACCAATTCATCTACGAGATGCAGATCCATGGCTATCGCCCCTTCCAGGACGAGCCGGATCCGCGGCCCCTACCGGAGGAACCGGTCGTCCGCTCCGCGCTGACCGCGATCTTCGACGCGCTCACGGAGATGCTCGGCGACACGCGGCTGGAACCCGATCTCGAAGACCTTTACTGGTCGACCGTCAATCTTTTCCACCGTGCCGGCGAACGCATCCAGCGCGAACTGCAGCGCAACGAAGATGCGCAACGAACCGGGCAGAGCGAACAGGACGGCTCGGAGGTGAAAAGCGTCGAGCTGGAGCGCCACATCGCCGAGGGCATCACCCTTCTTGAGCGCCGCAACGCTTTCGAATTCATGCGCGACTATGCGGCTGATCTGTTCGAAGCCGAGACGGGCTCGGCCTGGCGGCCGCGCACCGGCTCCAAGGTCAGCCACGCCAACATGACCGCGGCGATGATCGACTCGAAAGACTTCCTGTCGGCCCGCCGTCGCGCCGAGACCGAGGTGCTGATGCCGGCCGGTACCAAGATCGCCTTTTCCGGCGGCATGGACTACAACGATCATGAGCGGATCTGGGGTAAACTCGACCTTGCCCATGCCAAGCATCCCGACATGGTTCTCCTGCACGGCGGCTCTCCGAAAGGCGCCGAGCGCATCGCCGCCTGCTGGGCCGAAAGCCGCAAAGTGACGCAGATCGCCTTCAAGCCGAACTGGGCAAAGCACGCCAAGGCAGCTCCTTTTCGTCGAAACGACGAGATGTTGTCGGTGATGCCCGCAGGCGTCATCATCTTCCCGGGCTCCGGCATTACTGGCAATCTCGCCGACAAGGCCCGCCGCCTCGGCATCCCCGTCTGGCAGGCGAGCGCAGAGAGCGCCTGATGGATGATCGCAACGCCATGCGGCAGTCCCGCATGGCGATATTTCCGATCGGTAAAACGAGATACACCTTGACCTTGTCTGCTATTGCAACCGCCCAATGCCGTCCAGGCCCGCGTTTCGCTCGATGACATCGAGCCGCTTCAAGTCCTAATCCGCAGGTGAGGCAAACGGCGAAATGACCTACCCTTGAAATATCTCTCTCGATCCTCTGTGTACACACCTAGGATGTACAGCGTGACGTGGGCGTCTGGAGGCGGTTATGCATACGACAAAGGTATTCAAAAACGGCAATTCCCAGGCCGTGCGCATTCCGGCCGATCTTGCTTATGGCCAGAATGACATCAAAGTCGAGATCGAGCGGGTGGGCGAAGAGTTGCGCATTCGGCCGTTGCGGCCTTCGCTTGCGAGTGTTCTGGACCGTTTTGCGCGTTTCTGCCCATCCTTCATGGCAGAAGGTCGTGGCGAGCAGGAGCAGATGGAGCGGGATGCCATCTGATGGCGCTTTACATGCTCGATACCAGCATGTGCATCATATCTAATGAAGCATCAGCCGCCGGAAGTCGCCCGGCGGTTCGCTGAATGCAAAGTCGGTGATGTCCTCATCTCCGCCATCACCTTCGCCGAACTGGAGTACGGTGTCGCCGTTTCCGCAAATCCCGAGCTGGAACGGACCAACCTTGAATTTCTTGTCGAGGCGATTCCGGTCGCGCCGTTTGACGCGGATGCGGCTCGTGCCTACGGACCCGTTCGCGAAGCAACGCGTGATCGAAAGAAGGAGCACCTCGATAAACCGATCGCCGCTCATGCATTGGCTCTGAACGACGCTCTTGTCACCTACAATGAGCGCAACTTCTTATCTTATCCAGAACTCCGGGTTGAGAATTGGCTGCAGTCCCATTAGGTGCAGATCCAAGGCGCTTCAGCTCATGCTGCTTTAACTGCGTATGTATTTCACGGATGGTAACAGACAGTCTCCGAAGACCGGTCTCCTGAAACCTGCCACGGTCCATGTAAGCCGTCAATTCGTGTACATCAAGTGCACTGGTCAGTCGACGCGCCAAAGTCCGCGAACCGCCGAGCAGGGTCTCGACTTCTGAACACTGCCGTTGGTTGCTTCTTCCAAAACCGTGTTCGCGGTGGCTGCCACAGATGCCTCCCTCGCGTCAATTGTCGTCCTCACTATGACAGTTGACGTGAAGAAATTCAAAGCAGACGGAAGCGATCATTGGAGGCTTGTGAACAGTCTCTCGTCGCCAATCGACCGCTTCCTGAAAAGGCAAGGCGCGCCTGTGCTGCTATTTATTCAATGCATCCTTCAGCGCTTTGGCGGGCGTGAACGCGAGCTTTCTTGCCGCGGCAACCTTGATCGTGGCGCCAGTCGCGGGATTGCGTGCTTCCCGCTCAGGCGTGTCTTTCGGCTTAAACTTGCCAAATCCCGGGATCGACGTTTCAGCGCCTGTGGTCGCGGCCGTTGTGATCTCCCGGAATACGGATTCGACGATTGCCTTGCTCTGCGCTTTGGTCAACTGATGGTCGGCGGCAATCTTGTCGGCGATTTCATTGGTTGTGGTCATGATCAGTCCCCTCTCTAAAAGCATGACCATTTCACCGAAGTACGGTCGATGTCACCTTCCGGGCCGGTCGCCCTGACCGGCTCATGTGGCATTTCCACAGTTTCCGACGGGAATGTAGCCCTTCTGGCGTTTCCGCCGCGCCAATTCCAGGAAGTGGCGTGCCGCGTCCCGCTCCGTCGGAAAGACCTCGCATTTGATGCCGCCGCGTTTTCCGATCCGCCCCCATGACCGCACGACAGCCGTCTCGCCGAACAACGTCGTCTCGATCGCCAGCATATAGTAGCGCGCCATGTTACGTGTGGCGTCGATGCGCTGATAGTAGAGTTTGAACGGATAGAGAGCCATGTCTCGAAGAATCGTGGCATACGCCCGTCCTGTCCAACGACTGTTTTGAATCGATCAACCCGCACCGATTCACGGCGTTGATAGATCGATCGGATCGAGCGGCCGGAGCGTGAGGGCCGATTGCTGCAAGATGCCAGATCGTGCCCGCGGTTGTCGGCGGCGGTGCCGATGGACTTGTTGCTGTCAGAGATGCCCGCAGGTATTTGCGCCACCGGCGCGCTGCGATCATGCAGACATGTTGCACCACCGTGCCTACTGCGTTGACCGGTCAAAGCCTCAGGCAATTGTTGGCGGGTGTGGCGCGACGGCGATCTCGACTTTTCCCGAGGAGGCTTTGAAGTCAGCGCTCGGTTCGCTTGTCAGCTGCGGGGAGGGCGAGGGGCGGGGCGGTCCTGATGGCCTCGGTATTCGTTCATGCCGTTAGACCTAGCTCGGCGCAATCGGATAGCCATGGCGGGATTACCCTTCGATCGCGCTTCGGGGCCATTCCCGTTCTCTATGTCGCCTTTCTAAGGGACCGGCCGCAACCAGCGTCAACCCCGCAAGGGGGTTCCCCGGCGCTTCGCTCCGGTGACGCCTGCGGCGCGGCCCCTTCTTCGGGCGCCATCGGGAATGGTCCCGAGCAACCGAAGGAGTAACTACCATGGCCACCACGATCGCAACCCTCACGCAAAAGACTGACGGCAGCCTCGAAGGCATCTTCGCAACCATCCGGGTCAACGCCCCGATCGCCATCGTCCCGAACGCCCACAAGGCAAGCGAGGAAGCACCTGACTACCGCATCATCCACCGCAAGACCGGTTTCGAGATCGGCGCCGGGTGGAACCGCGTCGCCCGCCAGACCGGCGAGGAATACCTCTCGGTCAAGCTTGAGGCCCCTGAGATCGGCGTCATTTTCGGAAACCTCGCCCCCGCGCCCGGCGGAGAACCGAACCGCAAGGTCATCCTCTGGAATAACCCGGCCTGAAGCCGGCGACCGGCCCCTCAAGGGGCCGGTCCCATCCCGGACACGACGCCGCTACGAAAAGGACCTTCGCATGAGCCGCTACACGATCACCGTCGCCCACCTTGCCAGCCAAACAACCGATGCGGATGCCGTTATCGGCTACGACCGTCCACTGCAGACCTTCTTCCTGCAGGCATTCCCCGACGCAGAGGGCGAGGATCTCGCCCTCTGGCTTGGAACCGATTTACGTGCCTACGAAACGCTTTCCGCTCTGCGCACCGCAGCACTTGCTCAGGGCTACGACTTCATCCCGATGGCCACCGATACTGTCAGGTCTCTCGCCAACGATCTCGCCCGCGAAGGATGGCGCTCTCATCCCGACCCTCTCCTTGAAGCGCTGTTGAGCCACAAAACCGCCCCGACCTGATCTGGCGGTTACGTCTGAGCTGCAGTTAGCCGATGACGGCCACGGGCGAGTCTATTTGTTCCAGAATTTCGTCGGCTCCTTCTCGCCAAGCCTGCCTTCCGGGGCTGCTCTCAGAGGCGGCAACTTCGCTGCCGCTCGCTTTTTGGTGCCACACGAGAGGTTGGTTTTCTGCTCAGACTGTCCAAGTCTGTCATGAGGCAAGGAAGGCCTCAAGGCCCGAGCGGCCCCTCGCAATTTTTCCTCCGCTGCGTTGCACTCCGCTCCAGAAAAATCGGTTCCTCCGCTCGTCCGGCTCCGCCGGTCGCGTTCCGCGAGCCTTGACCCCTTCCTTGCCTCATGACCGTCGGCGGCATCTTTCACGTCTACAAGGATGACGACGATGACGAACAGCTACTATTTCACCCTTGAATGCACCATCGAGGAACTGCGGGCCGAGGCCAAAGAGGCGGCGACCCTGGAAGAGCGCCGCATGATCGAGGCTGAGCTTGAGGCGCTCAAGGCCGAGCTCGAGGAATATGCCCGGGAGCAGCTGCCGTGAGGCAGCTTCTTTCGCTCGGCTTTGGAGCGCGAGAGGCCGGATCGACCCTCCCCTCGCGCTTGCACCGCGTCCGGGCAGTTGCGCTATGGCTCGATCACAATTAGACTCGTGCAAAAGCGCCAGTTTATGGCAACAGCCGGATTTCCCGCTGTTGTCCAACAGATCCAGGAGCGAGCGCCTTCGTCGGGCGCCGCACGCCGAGACGGGATGTCCATTCATGGCAATCAATCCTCACGCCGCAACCGATCATTCCGACCCCGTTCGGAAGGCTCCCTATTGGCGCTTGCTTGCTTTGCCTTTTGTACTTAAAGCCGTCGGCCACATCGTCCTCTACTGCATCTGGTATGTCGCCTTCTATCTCCTGTGCGCGTTTCGGCCGTTCACCGGGATGCTGGTTCTGGCGGCAATCGTCATGCTGCCGATATCGATCGTCGTCCTTGCCCATCCGCAGGCAGCGGCGGGCATGCCGTTTTGGCTGATCGGCCTGATGGCGATCGGGTTTGTCGCCTTTGCCCTTGGCTATACAATGTTCGTCGATTGGTTGACGCCGCCTGGTGCTGAAGATCCGTTCAAGCGATATCGGCGTCAACGTTAGAAATCCGCCGACTGGCGCTACCACGAATGCTGCGAGATTTCTTCAATCCATTGCTTGCCGTCATAGGCAAATTCGACGTCGATCGACATGACAGTTGGGTCGTCGGAAAATCGGGTGCGGACCATCGAAGCGGCAAACGCATTCGAGGCCTGCTCTTCGGCAAGCGTCCGATCCGCGCGAGTCATATCGACAATCTCGGGCGCCACACAAAATGTCTTGCAGGCGCCGACGAGCCAGAGCGTGATATCGTCTCCCCAGCAGACGCTCGCCGAGCTTCAGCCAGCATATCGTCCAGTCTCTCGGGATTCACGGACCAAGCCATGGCAAAGCCAGGCTCTGCTCTGACTATGATTGAGAACGGCTGCGGAGATACATTGCCCCATGCCGAACGAACCGATCCCGCTGGGCGCCTCAGCAACGCGGCTTTGCCCCTGTTCCACATCGACCAGTTCACCGTACATTGTCTTGACCGTATGGTCCTCACTTGGTGTTATCGTCAGTTCGTCACGAAGCGGTTGCGCTTGGCCGCCGCGTGCATGTCCTTGCGCCTAAAGTAGATCGCCCGCCCGCAACGCAGCGGCGCTTGGCCCTGGACGATGATGATCTGCTCGTCCTTGCGCATCGACTGGGTGATCTCGTGCGGCATGATCAGCGGCCGGCGCTGGAAATTGAGGCTTTCGGATTTTCGGGTTCCGCCGCTTTTGGAATCCCAGCCGAGATTTTTTGAACTGCCCTTCACCTCGACCGTCATCTCGCCGCATTGGGCCGAGACATTGCGCGCGGTGTCGAGTGCCTTGATTGCCGCGTAGGATGCAAAGGCGCAGCCGTCGATCCACGACGTCGCGCCGTCCTTGCCAAAATGCCGTTCCAGTTGTCCGACCGATTGATACATCAGCATCATGCTGATCCCATACTTGCGACCGCGATCGCGCGCCTCCTCGAGCACCCGCATATAGCCGAGCAGGTCGACCTCATCGAGCATGAACAGCGCCCGGCGCTTGAAGCCGCCATCGGCCTGCACCATGGCGTTGATCAGCGAGCCAATGATCACCCGGCCGATCCCCGGATAGGAGCGCAGGATCGATGCCGGGATGTTCAGAAAGACGTCCTTCTTGCCCGTAACGATGTCGCTCGACTTGAAGGCATTGCCACAGACGAGCGCGGCATAACTGTCGAGCGACAGCCATTGCGTGTCTTTCGATGCGGTCGAATAGACACCGCTGAAGGTCTGCTCGGTCATGTTGGTGAAGACGCCGAGCGTTTCGCGGATGAAGGCCGATTGCGAGTGCTCCTGAATGTCGCGTAACATTGCCAGCACCGAGGGCTCCGGCTCGGAAACGATCTGCCTGAGACTACGCAAGGTTCGCCGTCCTTCGTATTCGGGAGAGAGCATCACGTGCGCCAGCAAGCCGGTCAAGAGATTGTGCGCCTGGTTCTGGAAATAAGACCCGGTCGAACTTTCAAAGCGCAGGCTCTCCGACAGCAGCATGTGCGCGATGCCGACGATATCCTCCTCCTTTTGCTTTGACCTCTCGATCCCGTCCAGGACGTTGAAGCCCATGACGGGATTGGTGGGGTCGAGCACCATGACCTCTCGGTCAAGCCCAACCGTCCGGTGTTCGACCACCATCGGCGCGACTTCGGTAGACGGATCGAGGCAGATCAGCGGCCCGGTATATCTGAGCGCCGTCGGCACCACATTGCTGGTTGTCTTGTATCCGCCCGACCCGGCGAAGAAGAGCATATGGGTCGAATCGAAGTCCTGTTTGTAGGTGAGCAGCGGCGCCTTGCCGCCTTGACCCCAAGTTGCCGAATCGTTCGGATCGAAGGGCAGCTCGTGGACGATTTCCCTGTCGACGCGATAACGCTCGCCGACGACGATTTCGCCGTTCGGCGGAAACACTCTTGCCGCCGCCGACATCGGGAGCCAGTCCGCGTCTCCGAAGGTCCCGTGCCTGGCACGCTTCACCGGCTCAGGGACGACCGTCGAGATACGCGCGGCGACCGCGACTGCCATGAAGGCTGTGACCGTTCCGAGGACGGCGACCATGTCGAGAAAGGAAAGAGCCCGTTCCCAGGTGACCGTGCCGCTCTCAACGAACGGCGCCAACCGGCCGAACTCGCGCAGCGCATAGTAGCCGGCGACCGACAGAAAGCACGCGAGGCTGGCGATGGCGATCGGCCGCCGGCGATGCATAGGCAGGGCCCATACGGTCAACAGCCCTGAGAGCGGCCCGAACAGCAATGCCGGTAAAGGTGCGGCCCGCAAAAGCCAGTATTCGGCTTTTCCGGACAGTCCGGCGGCAAGACCGTGCCACCGCCAGGCGACGATATAGACGGCAAACACAGTGACAGCGACCGGCACAAGAATGAGCAGCAGGCTGGGATGGAGTTTCGACTTCAACGCCATTCCAGCATCTCCTCGACGGGCGTGATCTGTTCCGATTGAGGGGAGGTTCTGAATGCCTTTTCGCCTATGTCGCGCAGGCGCCGGTATTCCGGCGAACCTGCCTCCACTCTCGTCAGCTCGATGAGCCCGCCAAGCAGGAAAGCCCGATCGGACGACGAAAGGCCCGCCCTGACGACGATGCCGCCTAGCAGGAATTTCTCCCGCGCCGCGCGCTTGCGATCAGCTGTCATGAGAAACCTCCGCCGCCGCTCCAGCCCCACTATTTGCTGGTCGACGCGCTTGAGGAGAAGCGGCAGCAGTCGCCTTCTTTTCGCTTTGGCGAAATCGCGCCGCCACCTCTTCGAAGATGCGGTCAAGTTCATCGTCGGGGATTTCCATTTCCGCCAGTCCATATTTCGTCGCGGCGCGGGCAAATCGCTCCGCCGATCTGACGACGAGCAGCTTCCTGCGTTCGCGCAGTTTTTCGATCTGGGCGTCGAGATCGGTGATCGAAGATTTCTGAGCCATTCTCCGGGTTTCCTTCCTGTGTCGAAGCAATGTGAACGACAGTGGTTATACTAGCTAGATTACTTTAGTAAAATAGGCTATTTTGCATCGCCGAAAACATCGCAGCCAGCAGTCCGGCCAATGCCGTGTTCCGGAAAGACGGCATTGGCCCTTCGGTCCGATCGGTTTGAGGGCGCAATATACGTCGCTGGCGCGACGTGCTTGGAAGGCCAGGAGACGGTATTGGCGATCATGTTCGTCAGAGCGCAGGTGATCAGCAGAGGGGCGGGGCGCAGTATCGTCTCGGCCGCCGCCTATCGCCATCGCGCCCGAATGATGGACGAACAGGCCGGCACGTCCTTCAGCTATCGCGGCGGAGCCGCCGAATTGATGCATCAAGAGCTCGCATTACCGGAGGACG
Organism: Rhizobium sp. Nf11,1; assembly: GCF_050587665.1. Taxonomy (NCBI): domain Bacteria; kingdom Pseudomonadati; phylum Pseudomonadota; class Alphaproteobacteria; order Hyphomicrobiales; family Rhizobiaceae; genus Rhizobium; species Rhizobium sp. Nf11,1. The sequence continues at coordinate 73,669 of NZ_JBOBHU010000025.1, forward strand.
TTCCGGCCTGGCTGAAGGCGGCGCTCGACGGCCAATCAGCTGTCAAGGCGAGCGAGGCGCTCTGGAACGCGGTCGACGCGTTTGAGAAAAGAGCCGACGCACAGCTGGCGCGGGAACTGATCGTTGCCCTGCCGGAGGAACTGACCCGGGCCGAAAACATCGCCTTGGTTCGCGAATTCGTCCGGGACAACCTGACGTCCAGCGGAATGGTTGCCGACTGGGTCTATCACGACAAAGACGGCAATCCGCACATTCATCTTATGACGACGCTCCGACCTCTGACCGAGGACGGGTTCGGGCCGAAGAAGGTCGCGGTCACGGCAGAGGACGGCACGCCGTTGCGCGTCGTCACACCGGACCGGCCGAAGGGCAAGATCGTCTACATGCTCTGGGCCGGTGACAAGGAAACGATGAAATCGTGGAAGATTGCCTGGGCGGAAACCGCGAACCGGCATCTCGCACTGGCCGGTCATGAGGTCCGCCTCGACGGCCGCTCCTACGCCGAACAGGGTCTGGACGGCATCGCGCAAAAGCACCTCGGCCCGGAAAAGGCGGCGCTCGCGCGAAAGGGCGTCGAGATGTATTTCGCGCCGGCGGATCTTGCGCGGCGGCAGGAAATGGCGGACCGGCTGCTTGCCGAACCTGAGCTGCTCTTGAAACAGCTCGCGAACGAACGCTCCACGTTCAACGAGCGTGACATCGCCAAGGCGCTGCATCGCTATGTCGACGATCCCACGGACTTCGCCAATATCCGCGCGCGCCTCATGGCCTCGGACGATCTTGTGCTCTTGCGGCCGCAGCAGGTTGACGGGCAGTCCGTTAGGGTCTCCGAACCGGCGATCTTCACAACGCGAGACATCCTGCGCATCGAATATGACATGGCGCAGTCGGCAGAACATCTCGCCAAGCAGAAAGGCTTTGGTGTTTCGCCGAGGCACGTCGCGGCCGCCGTCGCCAGCATCGAGACGGCCAATCCGGAAAAAGCCTTCAAGCTTGATGCCGAACAGGTGGACGCTGTCCGCCACGTCACCGGTGACAACGGCATTGCCGCCGTCGTCGGTCTCGCCGGTGCCGGCAAGTCGACGCTGCTGGCAGCCGCCCGCGTCGCATGGGAAATCGAAAGCCGCCGGGTGTTCGGCGCAGCTCTCGCCGGCAAGGCCGCGGAAGGGCTTGAAGACAGTTCCGGCATCAGGTCGCGCACGCTCGCCTCCTGGGAGCTCGCCTGGGCCGGCGGCCGGGAATTGCTCCATCGCGGGGACGTGCTTGTCATCGACGAGGCCGGTATGGTGTCGTCTGGGCAGATGGCGCGAGTCCTCAAGACCGTCGAAGATGCAGGCGCGAAAGCCGTGCTGGTCGGCGACGCGATGCAACTGCAGCCGATCCAGGCGGGTGCTGCCTTCCGGGCGATTTCCGAGCGTGTCGGTTTTGCCGAGCTTGCCGGCGTGCGCCGCCAGCGCGATGAGTGGGCGCGCGACGCATCCCGTCTTTTCGCCCGCGGCAAGGTCGAACAGGGCCTCGATGCTTATGCGCAGCGCGGCCACATTACCGAGGCAGAAAGGCGCGACGAAATCATCGGTCGCATCGTTGCCGATTGGACGGAAGCACGTCGTGACCTGCTCCAGAAAATCACCGACGGGGGGACTGCGCCTCGGCTTCGTGGCGACGAACTGCTTGTGCTGGCGCACACCAATGAGGATGTGAAGCGTCTCAATCAATCCCTGCGCAAGGTGATGATGGAGGAGAGCGCACTGACCGACGCGCGCGAATACCAGACGGCACGCGGGCTTCGCGAGTTCGCCGCCGGAGACCGGATCATCTTCCTGGAAAATGCCCGTTTCCTCGAACCGAGTGCGCGCTGCCACGGGCCGCAGTATGTCAAGAACGGTATGCTCGGCACGGTCGTTTCGACCGGTGACAAGCGAGGCGACACGCTGCTGACGGTTCGCCTCGACAATGGCCGCGACGTTGTTCTGAGCGAAGACAGTTATCGCAATATCGACCATGGCTATGCCGCAACGATCCACAAATCTCAAGGCGCGACCGTCGACCGGACCTTCATCCTTGCCACCGGGATGATGGACCAGCATCTGACCTATGTGGCGATGACCCGCCATCGCGACCGCGCCGACCTCTATGCGGCGAGCGAGGATTTTGCGGCGAAGCCGGAATGGGGACATAAGCCACGTGTCGATCATGCCGCCGGCGTCACCGGTGAACTCGTCGCAACCGGCTTCGCGAGATTTCGACCTGAAGACGAGGATTCGGAAAATCCCTTTGCCGATGTCAGGACAAATGACGGAACCGTTCATCGTCTCTGGGGCGTCAGCCTGCCCAAGGCGCTCGAGGAGGCGGGCGTCTCGGAGGGCGATACCGTCACGCTACGGAAGGACGGTGTCGAGAAAGTCAAGGTGACGATCCCGGTCTTCGATGAAAACACGGGCGAGAAGCTCTTTGAGGAACGCGAGGTCGATCGCAACGTCTGGACCGCTAAGCTGATTGAGTCCGCCGAGGCTCGCGTGGAGCGGATCGAGCGGGAAAATCATCGGCCAGAGCTGTTCGGTGAGCTTGTCGAGCGCCTTGGTAGGTCCGGCGCCAAGACAACGACGCTCGATTTCGAAAGCGAGGAAGGTTATCGCACGCTGCGCCAGGACTTCGCACGGCGGCGCGGCATCGACACGCTCGCCGGGCTCGCGGCCGGAATGGAAGAGGGTGTTTCCCGGCAACTGGCGTGGATCGCGGAAAAGAGGGAGCAGGTCGCAAAGCTCTGGGAGCGTGCAAGCGTGGCGCTCGGCTTTGCGATCGCGCACGAACGGCGCACGGCTTATACCGAGGAACTGCGCGTGTCCCTCGCATCGGACATCCCGGCGACCGGGAAACATCTGATTCCGCCCAGCACCATATTCGCCCGCAGCGTCAATGAGGATGCGCGCCGGGCGCAACTCGCCTCGCCGCGTTGGAAAGAGCGGGACGCCATCCTGCGGCCGGTGCTCAAAAAGATCTATCGCGATCCGGAAGCAGCACTTGTCCGCCTGAACACACTGGTGTCGGATACGATGATCGAACCCCGCAAGCTTGTCGACGATCTTGGCGTCAAGCCAGAGCGGCTCGGCCGCCTGCACGGGTCCAATCTCATGGTTGACGGTCGGGCAGCACGCGATGAGCGTGCCGCCGCGACGGCGGCGATCAAGGACTTGCTGCCGCTGGCTCGGGCGCATGCGACCGAGTTCCGCCGGACCGCAGGCCAGTTCATCGAGCGCGAGCGGACGCGCCGGGAATACATGGCGCTGTCGATCCCGGCGCTTTCGAAACCGGCGATGGCGCGCCTCGTGGAAATCGAGACGATCCGCGGACGAGGCGGCGAGGGCGCCTACAAGACTGCCTTCGCCTATGCAGGTGAGGACCGAGCGCTTGTCCAGGAGGTCAAGGCCGTCAACGACGCATTGACGGCACGGTTCGGCTGGAGCGCCTTTACTGCCAAGGCAGACGCAGTCGCCGAGCGCAACATCACTGAGCGCATGCCCAACGTTCTTTCTCCCGAGCGTCGCGACAGGCTTACCCGTCTCTTCGCCGTCATCCGGCGCTTTGCCGAGGAACAGCATCTCGCTGAGAAACAGGATCACTCAAAAATCGTTGCCGGCGCAAGCGTCGCGGCCGCTCCGGAGACGGTGACTGTCTTGCCAATGCTCGCCGCCGTGACCGAGTTCAAAACACCGGTGGAAGAAGAGGCGCGGTCACGCGCGACAGCAGCCGCGCACTATCGTCATCATCGCGCGGCTCTCACCGAGAACGCGAAGCGCGTCTGGCGCGATCCCGCCGGCGGCGTCGAAAAGATTGAGGCGCTCCTCGTTAAGGGTTTTGCTGGCGATCGCATTGCGGCGGCCGTCAACAATGATCCCTCCGCCTACGGAGCGCTCAGAGGGTCCGGCCGGCTGGTGGACAAACTGCTTGCCCCCGGCCGCGAGCGAAAGGAAGCCCTTCTCGCCGTGCCGGAAACAGCAAGCCGCATCCGTTCGCTCGCTGCGTCCTACGCCAGTGCGCTTGATGCCGAAACACGAGGCATTATCGAAGAGCGCCGGCGCATGGCTGTCGCCATTCCCGGATTGTCAATGGCGGCCGAAAATGTCCTCAATCGGCTGACGGCCGAAATGAGCAAAAAGGGCAGCAAGCTCGACATCGCCGCCGGTTCGCTCGGTCCGGCCATCGCCCGCGAGTTCGCCACGGTCAGCCGGGCGCTCGACGAGCGTTTCGGCCCCAAAGCCATTCTGCGCGGCGAAAAGGACGTCATCAATCGCGTGGCGCCGGCCCAGCGGCGCGCCTTCGAGGCAATGCAGGAAAAGATGAAGGTCCTGCAACAGACGGTTCGACATCAGGGCAGCGAACAGGTTCTCTCCGAACGCCGGCAGCGCACCATCGATCGCGCGCGCGGCCTCAGTCGATAGCACTTTAGAGACATCAGAGAAGGGAAAGGAAAAGCACATGGCAGGTCAGGACATGCCTTACGAAGCAACCATCCGCACCGATATCGCCATCAGGATTCTCAATCAGGCGCGCGCCATCGTCACGGCACGCGCCTATACGCTCGATGAACAGGATCCGGCCGCCGCCGACCGGTTGCGCGACCGTCGCCGCGACCTCCTCGACCTCCAGGAAAGTCTCGGGCCCGAACATCCTGACGCGGTGGAACATGTCATCGCCCTCTGGGGGCCGCGCGTCCAGGACGAGACCCGCTTCTGGGCGGAGTTCTGATCATGGCGGAGGACGTGGTCGGGTTGCTCTCGCCCGAGAGAAACGAGAAGATTTTTCAGAGAGACATTTTGCGTGATTATCTGCCGGAAAGGATGGGACGATCGGAGCAGCCGCGCCTGATCCTGATCGGCGGCCAACCTGGCGCCGGCAAGACGACGGTTCTAACCGCGAGCCATCACGAACTTGCGCAATCAGGACCGACCATTCGCATCGTCGGCGACGACCTCAGATCCTATCATCCGCAATTCCTTGCCTTCCAGCGTCAGGATCCGGAGACCGCGTCCCAATTCACACAAGGAGATGCCGGACGCTGGACCGAGAAGCTGCTGTCGGTTGCGGCTGAACGGCAGGTCAACATCGTCTTCGAGACCACGATGCGCACGCCGGAAAATGTCGCCCGGGTGATTGAAGTGGCGCGGCATGCCGGCTACGCGGTCGAGGTGCGTGCTGTCGCCGTCAATCCCCGCGTCAGTTGGCAGGCAAATCATTACCGCTTCGAGGAAATGCTGCATGCCGGGCTGGCGGCACGGATCCCCCCGCAGCACGTTCATGATGCCGCCATCGACGGTCTTCGCGTCAGTCTAGACAAGATCGAAAGCGAGCATTTGGTCGACCGCGTGCAATTGCGCACACGTGGCGGCTCCGTCATCTACGACAATGAGCGCCCCGACGATCAATGGACGCATCGCCCCAGTGGCCGGCTGGCATTGGAGCGCGAGCAGTCACGGCCAATGACACCTGGAGAGTTGCAACGCTTCGCGGACGATTGGCACCATGTGCTCGCCCGGATGGAAGAGCGGAGTGCTTCAAGGGAGCGGATCGCAGCAGTGGAAATCCGTGCACAAGAAGATGTTGCTCATCTCTTGGCGCAACGCCGGGAAACGGAGGGCGCCCAAAGCAAAGTACGTGGCGGGACAATCCTGCAGGAACCCAACGACGGTCATCGCCTGTTCGTCGAGCTCTACCACAATGCGATCCGCGACGCCGAGCGCCGTCCGATCGGCAATGTCGAGGCTCATGCCGTCGGACGCCTCACGCAGAGCTACATGGCTTTGAAGCTGGTCGAGGTGGCACGCGATCTTGGCCTGCTGCCGGACGAGAGCAAGATCGTCGCAACGCGGGCCTTTGCACAGGACAAGCGCGGGTCGCTCGAATTCCCCGCGGCGCATCGCCTGCCGGCGGACCTCGCCGTGGAAATGCCGGACGGGACACGACGGCGGCTGACCGACATGTTCGGCCTGGAACTCAATCGGGTGGCGATTGACCGCGAGGTGTTCAGTCCGACGGACCGCATGTCGCGTCTCGCCAATGTGGCCGATTCCTGGGCGGAGGCCGCCGGCATGCGAAAAGCCCTCGCCGGGGCGGCAAACGCCGTGGTGCGTGGTGTATCTGCCGATGAGGCGCTGTCGCGGATTATCGAGCCGGGATATGCGCTTGCGATCGCTCAAACCCGGCGCCGGCTCGAGCGCAATCTGATGCTCACCGAAAGGGCGGCGATTGCAACCTCGATTGTTGATGTGAACGGAGAGCCCTTGCGCGCGATGCGGGATGTCCTTCGCCTCCGCTCGGCCGAGCTGGACAATCGCGCCCGCGCCAAGGCCATGATGGAGGCCGTGCTCTCTGAGACTGCACGACATGACAGTCTGGAACCCGCTAAGCGGCGCGCCGCGGACGTCTTTGCGCAAGGCATCGCCGGGAACGAGCGAATGCTGCGGATAGAGACGGAGTGTCACGTCGAGCATGCAGTGGTTTCACCGCCGCCGCTTGTTCCGGCGCGGGATATTCCGGACCTCAGCGAAAGCGAAATCGGCGCGCGTCTGCAGCAATCGACACGACTCGCCGACAAGCGGACGGAGATCGAACACCTGTCGCGGCTGGTCTTCGGCAACAGCCAGGCCGCTTCGGTGGAGGCGATTACGGATGCGCGAACCGGCGCTGCTGCCGGCGACGACGTGCGGGCGGGCCGGCGCGGCGAGATGGCCGGGGAGGGGCGGACCTTGTTGCGCGGCCCAACCCTCGAGCGCCTGACGGCCGAAGCGCATGTGCAGAAGCTCGCAGCGGCGTTGGCCGACTATGGGTTGACGGTCGACTTCGAGCGGCATCAGGTCGTCACACAGCGCCGTGAGGAACAGGCCCGTCAGCGTGTGGAAATTCCGTTACCGTCCAGCAAACTTTCTGGGGTCCTGTCATCGGAAGGTGAGGAGCGGTTTCGATCCTTCCAAAGTGATGAGGCTCTCAGACGCGAATTTGAACGTCTGTCCCTGGCGGTGACGAAAAGACTATCGCCGGCGGACCTTGCTCAGTTGACAGCCGGCGACCTCTCAAGGTTCGCCAAGACCCACGGAATTGATGAGCAGCAGGCAACGAAGGTGAAAACGATTGTGTCCCAGGTACGTAGCGTGCAGCAGGACATGACGGCGCGTGTCCGGGAACGAGCGCGGACGGAGGCTGTCACTTTGGTGAGGCGCTGAGGCCTCTGAGAATTTCTACGAGATGATCGTAATGCCGGCACGCAGTCCATAGTCGCGGAGCTCGAGAAGGAGGCCCGCATTCGAAGCGACTGGCAAGGAATCCCTGATCTCGAACTCGTCCTCTGCGATACGATCCTCGAAAAGAACGATACATTGATCGGGATCACATTGACGGGAGGTCCAGATCAGGCCGTCGACATCCGGCGACGCACCGTGAATTGCCTGCGCCCATGAACCGGTGTCAGCATAGGTAGACTTCGACGTTTCGATCAGGTCTGAGCGGCTAATGCCCCATGCCTTCAAGTCGGGCGCAAAAAGGCTTGCCAACACCAGATTCCGTTTAGGGACAATGATGCTGATCGTCCGCTGTTCGACGGTGGCGAGGCGAACAGTTTTGAATGCGGAGGTGGGTTCTATGTCGTGAAAGATCGACTCGAAGGCCGCAGCCTCTCTGCTTGTTGCGGCATAGAGCGTCGGCACGCAGTTCCCGGCACCGTCGTTGAATGGTGCAAAACGCGTTCGTTGCCCCATGCAGGGATTGAATTGTGCTGCGCCAAACGAGGAAAGGTGGTTGCGATGAAGCTTTGTCCCCACCTTGAGCGTCCGCCTGTTGATGTTCGGAAAAGGCGAAGGTGGGCCCGGCACGGCTCGAGATATCAACCGACGACCTCTTGGCGTTCATGCTCGGCTGCAGAAACAACTTCATCCGGATGATCAAGCATGTCGACCGGTGTCTTGTCATCAAGCCAGCCGTTGGCAGATACAAACCAGAAGGCCCGTTGCCAGGCGGAGAAGGATTGAGGCAGCGTCGCAAGTGCCGCTTTAATCGCCGGACGCGGGCGGCCATCACTGAACTGGAAGGCGGGGAAATATTCCGTGCCACGATGCTGAACCGAAAAGATGTCACCCGCCTTTTTCCAGCGTGCGGCGGTTGCATAAGGATTCTTAGCGGAGGATCCTGCCAGGCTTGCGACCTCGGCACTGGTCAACTGCGCGATCTCCCGGATGAACCGGTCGCGAAGCTCGAGGTTATCCTTGGCAAGCGCGCCGCGCGCCTCCCCAAGTTCATCAGGCAGGATGACATCGGCAAGCTTGTTGATGGCCTCTTCCAGCCGGCTTTCTTCCAACGAGCCGCTGACACGGACCAATGTCTTCAGAAATGTCTCGACCGTGGTCCGATAGTTCTTGGGTAGATCGGGCTTGAGCTTGAGTATCACTGAATCGCCGGTCGCAATGTCGGCCATGGCACTGGCAAGCCGTGCAAGCTCGGCGTCGCCTTTACCACCTGGCGCCACATTGAGTTTGACAAGCGTTTGCAGGAAGGCGTTCATGAACCTGTCATGAAGCGCAGGCTGGTCGCCCAATGTTACAGCGACCGCACCGCCCCTTTTGCGACGGCTCAGCGTCGGCGCATTTGACGAGGCTACGGTCTTGGGCCGGTCAATCATTACGACGTCAGAAAACAGGGCTTCATTCATGGCCGCCTCGTGAGATAAGTGAGCAAATACCCTATATCACTTATGTCACGTGAAGTCGAATTCAATATCTTCGTGTATGGTTTGCGGCTGGTTGGCAACCGGCATTCCATGGGAGCGATGCGATCGGCGGACTTCAACTATGGTCTCGCACGTGGTCCTTGAAGAGAGCGTCGCACGGTCTCGAATGGGGTGCCTTCCGCGAAATACCAGGTGTCGAGATCTAAGGTGGGTGCAACCATCCGCGTACTCATCTCGATCAGAGCGCGGATGCCGCAGCAAGCAGAGAAGTCACTTGCGCCGACCCAGAACATTAAACCGTCGCTAATAGGCTCCATCATCGCCCGGCCGGCGTCGAAGTCAAGATGCTCGCCGCTCAGGCGCGGGCCGACTAACTGAAATCTCTCGATCATATATGTGAGGATGTCTGACCTGATCTTTGGTGCATCGTCGGTTGCGACGAAGGCTTCCATGGCGTGTCGATACAATTGGCTATCTCCGGAGAGGCTCACCACTTGGTGGCTTCGAGCAGCAGGTCTGTCGTCGTGGTTCAGGCGGGGGCGCGCAAGTAGGGCGGAAAGCCCGTGGCGTTATCCGGTGTTGGTAAAGAGGCACTGCGATTTGCATTCTCGCACGCATGTTCGACAACACTCGGCCTGACACCTCGAAAGCACCGCAGCAGACGGGGCGCTTACCGAAGCCATCTGACCGCCCGAGCTCGTCGAACGCGGCGCCGGCTCTTTCATAGATGCGCCGCATATACGGTTCGTAGTTCGAAATCATCGTGTGGATACCGTTGTCGAGCGCCACCTCACAGAGCGCCAGCAGAAGGAGGCAAAGCGCTCGCTCGCACCGCATGTCAGGAAAATCGCGGGCAAGCGCCTCCTCGTCGACACACATGAGCGTGCCCTCCCATATGCCGGGTGCGATCAGATCGGCGGCATGGGGAAAAGTGGAGCGGAAAACGTCGTAAAGAAGGGTGGGGCCGGTGGTCGGCATCAGCCGCACCGCCCCATAGAGCTGGTCTCGATCGTCATCGCACCAAATGAGATAACCCGGATTGTGGCCGTCATAGCGGTCGCGTTCATACGGACCGGATGTCTTGACCTTCCAGCGCAGCTGATCGGCAAAGACTGTCTTCCTCAACCGGAAATATTGATCCAGCAAGTGTTCATATCGGCCGTACTGATGGCCCTGGACGAGTGCATACGGTCGCCTCCATTTGGATGTCGGCGAGAACATGCAATCGAAAGTGCAGGGAGAAAATGTCCGCAACCTGATACCCTCAAGTGTAGGTATTGCCATAGGGATTGATCAGGCGCAGTTGTGCAGCGCGTGCGGTTGCGGCTGATCTGGTCGCACATCCCAGTTTTAGTTGTGCCGATTTGAGGTAGGAACGAACGGTGTGCTCTGACAGGCCGAGAATGGCGGCGATTTGGGGAGCTTCCTTTCCAAGCGCGGCCCAGTGCAGGCATTCGACCTCGCGGCCCCCTAGCAAAGGAACCGGATCGTCTTCACCATAAAGTTCACGGACCGCCTTCTTGTGGATGAGAAAGGCGAGCTCGACCCATTCTTCGCGCTGCTCCACGACGAGGGCACTCCATTCGCGGTCTGGTTTTTTGGAGTTCAGCGAAAAGAGCGCGCGGCGCGACTTGGTGACGACCGGAATCGAGAACCCGTTCTCGCCAAGACCGAACGTTATAGCGTCGGCATAAAATGCCAGCGCGGCCTCCGGGATTTCAACTTCGCGCCAATCGAAGGGCAACTGCCGAACGAGACCCTCGTGCAGGATAGGATCGACTTTGACAAAGTCCTTCAGGAGGTAGCGTGCCACCCACGGATCGGGATAGGTGGTCCTGACAAAGGGTGTGTCCACCGCGCCTGCGATGGTCTGGGCGAGATGATAAGTGACAAAGTCGACTCCATAGTTCGCCTGAACAATTCTGATCGCCTCGTCGACGGTGGGTGCGCCTTCAATGCCGGCGGAAGTGATACGAAGCAGCGCGGATTCGTTTGTCTGCATAAGAAAATCTCCACAACACGAGCGTCCTGTGGGACGCCCTTCTTTGGACGTTGACGCGAGAGGCAGCGCTTCGCCGGGAAGGAGGTTCGGCGACACCGGCCGTCAACCGACAGTGCGAGGGCCGAAAATATTGCATTTGGAAATCCTTAGCTGCGCTACGCGCGGGTGGCGTCGCAGGGGGCGGCCGTTATCCATTGCGTTGCTCACTTCTGCAAAACAGAGGAAACGAGCGCAGCCGGCTTGCGGGCGGCGTCAGGCGGGCGTTCAACGAGAATGGTGACTTTCGGCGGCTGGGCGTCTGGGGCGAGATCCGCTAGTTCCTGGTCCAGTTGCTTGTCGGCCGCCGTCAGACGGTGATGCAGTCGGTGATCGTTCGTCCAGGTCGGTGTGCGGTAGGTCTCGAGCCAGCGCGAGGGTTCGCTGACATCGCGGGTGAGCGTCCATTGCCTTGCCCCAGCCCGGCTTTGCACATGCCGACGTCTGCGCATGACGTCCATGAACTGATTGGCATTGTCGTGCGCAATGGAATATTCGATGGTGACCAGAATCGGCCAGTCTTTGGGCTCGAGATCGAGCGCGATCGCCGGCACAACGAACGACCCGGACGGTTCCAGTGCCGGGTCGACACGGTTGCTGATCGGCAGCTTGACACCCGAGGCGGCGGCGAACAGCGACGCCACGGCGGAAGCTGTGAGCGCAGAGAAAAGCAAATGAGTCTCGGCGTGCCCCAGAGCCAGCTGCCGCCGGCGATGCCGCCATAGGTGACGGCGCTGTAGATCGAGATGGTCCGCCCCGCCACCCAGCGCGGACTGGCGAATTGCACGTTGACGCCGAGGACCGATAACGCCGTTACCCAGCCGGCGCCGCCAAGCGCGAGCGACGCGGCAAACTCCCACGACAGTGCACAGGTCGCGCAGGCGATGCAGGCAGCAACGAAGATTCGTTCCTGCGCGAAGCTCTGCCGGAGAGGCTGATTTGCCAGCCCGGCGACAAGTGCACCAGTGCCGAAGCCGGCCATCAGAAGGCCACCGGCGAGCGGACCCGCCGAAGGCGCCGACGACGATGAAGCCGCCCAGCGCCGCACCGTCACAGCGCCCCGTTTTGTTGCCGGCCGACATCAGCATGAACGCCGCCGGATGAATGGGCGTATGCTTCCTCTCGAAATAGGTGCTTTGCCATCCGCCATTGTCGTTGGAGATGACTTTAATGTAGCCGGTGCGAATATAGATGTAGGCATGGGCCGTGTAGACGGCATGCTCGGTGATATTCGCAAGGCCCGCCTTGAGGCTCTCCTCGCTGCCGCAATTGCGGTGAGGTCGGTCATCTTGTCCAGCAAGTGTTGCAATCAAAAGTCCTTGGGCAGTGAGTTAGAACACATCACGTTGAACCTTTTGGCGCCGATACCTGAAAATGCGCCTGTTCCCATCCCGCCAAGGAAAGGACAGCTTGGGCGGGAGATGGAGCAAAAACCAGGCCAGCTAACTCGCCCTGCGGTAGCGCCTGAAAATCAGTCGGTTCCGCAAAAGCTGTGCTTCCAGATCCTGTTGTTCATGTATCGAAAGCGAAAAAAAGTCTCATCGGTGAGACGCCCGGCTGGTTATAGCGCGGCTTCGAGCTGCAGAGGTTTGAGATCAGGGACGCGAGGAAATCCTAGTAACAGCGGATTCTTCAGTGGTGCCAGTTGTCCTCGGATGTTGTCATCAGTTGCCGCAGTTATTGCCCACCTCCTCTGCTTTCTGTCTTCAGGTCATGAGACCGCCACCGCAGGACGGGACTGCGGACGGAAGCATCATGCCAACCTCCGCAAGTGTCCGCCATGCGGCTGGCTGCTCATCAGCAGCACATGGATCAGGGTGAACAGCCGCCGCGCGGTGTCGATGTCGACGGCGACCTTTGAGGCGAGACGCGCCTGCAACAGTTCGGCCGCTTCGTTGTGGATGCCGCGGCGCCCCATGTCGATCGCCTCGATCTTCTCCGGACTGGCGCGGCCGGCGGCGTCGTTGAAGCTGTCGCAGATGAGGGCATAGTCCTTCAGATGCCGGCGAAACGGCGTCAGCGACAGATGATGGCTCACGATATGCTCGCCGTCGTCAAGCAAAATCGTCATCACCAGACGGCGGTCGACAAGTGCGAGCTCGAGGCGGTAGGGGCCGCCGTCATGGCCGACGGGAGCGAAACTGTTCTCGTTCAGGAGATCGAAGATCGCAATCGCCTGTTCCCGCTTGAGATGCGGATCGTCCTGAACACGAAAGGAGCCATCGAGCGAGACGGCGCAGAGCCGCGCGCCGGATGGTGAGGCTTTAGAGACCGTGGCCGCCTTCATGTCGCGCCTCCGCCATTCGGCGCCACATGCGTCAAACACGGTCGGGATAGAGGGGGCTGCCGTCGGCCGCGAGAGCCAACGGCAGCCGAATTACCCCGGGGGACCGGCGTCGCGGTTCCCTCCGGGGTTACGGCAGACCGGGGTCCGCCTGTGCGACCGGCCTGCCGTGTCTTGCAAAAGTTGCTGGAAAGTGCAGGTTTCGTCAAAAAAATCGCTGCCGTTGAAGGATGTTCAACGGCAGCCAAGCGACCCTGAGAGGGCGGGGAAAGACGTGCCGCACTGAGGGTTGAACCATATCCGGCCGCGACGGGGCGCCCGGCGGAATGCGTCGCCATTTTGTCCGTGCCGCTGGCAGCAAGCCTTGGGCTGTGCGTAGACCCACAGAACGTGGCTGCCGCCGGAACGCCGTCGGCGACAGCCACGCCGCCCTGGGAGGCTGGGCGAAGGAGAAGTCGGCTGGAAACATGTCCTGCAGGAATTCCCGGGCGAACCGCGATAGCCGTTCGTATTCGTTGCCGGGCGGTGCCAGGGATACCGCTGCAGATCCAGGGAAAGTCGGCTGCCGTCGGGACCTGATCGGCGGCAGCCGAGGTACCCTGCGCGGCTGGGGTAAAAGCCAAGCGCAGGTCAGGAGCTTGTGCGGACCGGCCTTGACGACGGATGCTCGTCGCCAGGCCAGCCAAAGAGCCGCCGCCGAACATGCGATGCAAGGATTGCTGTCTGTTGACCGTCTGCCGCATCTCAACTGCTCCTCACGGCCGCGATACGCGGGCTATCGGCTGGCTGCGTGCGCGCGACGGGGTGGTCGAGCGCTCGATCGTCAGCACGGTCTGAGGGGCGGCTTCTCCGTCATGCAGCGCCGCAAGCTCAGCGCCGAGCTCCTGATCGGTGGCCGACAGGCGGTGGTTCAACCGCAGATAATCCGTCCAGGTCGGCGTGCGGAACGTTTCCGTCCAAAGGGTCGGGGTCAGGAGATTGCGCTGGAGCGTCCAGTTGCGTGCTCCCGCCTGGCTCTGAATGCGCCGGCGCTTGCGCATGCAGGCGAGAAAGGCATCGTGATCCTGTTCGGCGATGACATAGTCCACCTTCACGACGATCGGGCCGCTTCTCGGCTCCAGGTCGAGCGCAAGCGCCGGAGGTTCGAAATCGGAAGCTTCCTGCTCGGCTTCGTCCCACAATTCGATCGGCAGCACGAATGCGGCGGCGGCCACCAGCGTAAGGACCACCGCGGCCCCCTGGAATGCCATGGTCAGCGAATAGGTCTGGGCGATAAAGCCCCAGATCCAGCTGCCGGCCGCCATGCCGCCATAGGAGAGGGCGTAATAGATCGACAGCGTACGGCCGACGACCCAGCGCGGGCTCGACAGCTGGATCGCGACGTCGACACCGGTCCAGGTTAAAAGCCATCCCGCGCCGCCAATGGCGAGCGCCAGCGCCGCTACCGGGATCGACGTCGTCAAGGGGAGCAGGAAGCAGCACGCGGCACAAGCGACCGCGGCAAGCGCGATCAGCCGGTCCTGCGGCACGATCCGGTGCAGGTGACTGCTGCTCAGACCGGCGCTGAAGGCGCCGATGCCGAACGCCGCCAGCAGTGCGCCGTAAACAATCGGTCCGCCGGTCAGATGATCGCGGACGATCAGCGGCAGCAGCGCGAGGATGGAAATGCTGGCCACGCCGAACAGGGTCCCGCGCACGATCGCCGCCCGGATTTCCGAGGACATCGCGGTAAAGCGCAACCCGTCGTGAATGGCGATCGTGACACGCTCGCGCGGCAGCGAGGACGAGCGCACGTGCCATTTCGAGCGGGAGATCGCAGCAAGCGGCACCAGATCGCTCAGCGCCGCGAGCACGAAGGCCGCAAGCGGGCCGAAGAAGGCAAGGATCGCGCCACCGATGGCAGGACCGGTGCTGCGAACGATGTTATAGCCGATCGACATCAGCGTCACCGCCGCGGGAATGTCGCGCTTTTCCAGGATATCGCCGACGGAGGCGTGCCAGGCCGGATCGTTGAGCGCAAAGCCGCATCCGGCCAGGAACCCCAGTCCGAGGATCAGCCACGGGCTGACAAGGCCGAGCGCAACGGACACCGCCAGCGTCATCGATGCAAGCGCGATCAGGAAATGTCCGGCGAGCATGACGCCGCGCCGGCTGAAACTGTCGGCGATGGCGCCGGCAAGGATCGACAGGAAGAAGGCCGGCAGTGTCGACGAGGCCTGCACGAGCGCCACCATCAGATCGGAGGCCGAGATCGTCGCCATCAGCCAGCTGATCGCCGTCGTCTGGATCAGCCATCCGAGGCTGGAGATCTGCGTCGCCGACCAGATCGCACGAAACGCCCGGTTCCGGAGCGGAGCCAGGGTCGTGGAAACGGCCGGATGCGGATCGTCGCGCTGCATTGCTTATCTTGTCTTTCCAGGCTCCTAACGCCTTGCTGCGATGCAGCAGAATATCTGGTGTCGGTGGGCGGATTTCTCCATTATGCGGTCAGCCGATGCAGGAAACCGGCATATACCGGGGGTAGGTAGTGTGTTCACATCGTTACGTTATAACTGTCAAAGCTGATTAGGAATGTGACTCTGCCAACCGATTAGAAATGCGACGCTGGCACTGACGCTCAGCCCCCGATCCGACCGGCTGAGCCGGGTTGCAAGGGAGGAGCGGGGCGGGTGA